>CAYMJJ010000009.1:0-32470 GCA_964390445.1 uncultured Anderseniella sp. | reverse complement strand
GCACGTCAGGGTATTGGCGTGCCGCACGTCAGGGTATTGGCGTGCCGCACGTCAGGGTATTGGCGTGCCGCACGTCAGCATGCCGGCGTGCTGCGGATCAACTCATGGGCGTGCTGGTTTCACCAATGCGTGAGCAGCATGCTGATCAACACATTGCGGGCACAAACCCGCGCTAGCAGGGTAAACCATCAGGCGCTGCAAATCACACGTGTTCATGTGCGGTTCAGCCAGCGCGGTCTATCAAGCCGCCCGGATTACAGATGAAAAGGGGCAAGTACCGACCATGTTGAAGACGGCATTCTCCAGCTCACTGGCAGGCATCGGCATTGCAACCGCAATTGCTGCAACCAGTTTAGTTCCCGCTGCCACCGGCGCGGCAGCGGCAGACAGCATCAGCATCCAGTACGATCTCTATACCCGCGGCATGCGCGCCTTTGCACTCAGTTATGATGCAGAGATCACCGGTGACGCCTACAGCGCCACCGCGCGGCTGCGCCCCAAGGGCCTCGCCTCGCTGGTGGTGGACCTGAAAATGGACATGAAGTCCTCCGGTACCGTTAACGGCAATGGCGCACAGTCGCGCGCCTTTTCCATGGGCGTCAAGGAAAGCGGCAAGAACGGCGCCTACTCGGTGCGCTTCAATGGCATGTCGCCCGTCGCCTCGGAGCGCAAGCCCGGCGTGGACGGCAAGACCGAAGCAAAGCTGGAGGAAGCTGCCGCTGCCGGTGTACGCGACACGCTGGCCTCCATCGTCAACCTAGCCGTATCCTCCACCGACAACCCGTGTACCGGTGACCACCGGGTCTATAACGGCAAGGAAGTGTTCGAGCTGTCGCTGAGCAAGATCAAGGACGACACGTTCCACGACAAGGATGGCGGCGTCTATCGCGGCCCAGCCGTTGTCTGCCGCATGGGCTATTCCAGCATTGCCGGGCTGTCCGACAAGACCATGGCGAAGTACCGCAAGAACCCGCCGGTGTTCAACGTGTGGTTCGCCCCGGTCCAGTCGAGGACGCTCAACCGGCCTGTCCATGTACTGGTCGGCGTGACCGGCAAGCTGAAGGGCAAGGACTTCGTCGCCTATGCCAACCGCGCCACGATCAACGGCAAGCCGTTCAACAACCAGTCGATGGCCAACAAATAACTGTCAATCGATCAGCCTTCATAGTGGTGTGTAGCGCTGCCACACACTACATATGGCGGTGAACACAACATGAATCTGGCCGGATTCATGATTCGGTCACGCCCTGTTCGCGTTTGAATCCACCTCCGGCCGGTTCTTCAGCACAACGGGAAAGGCATGACCGCACACCGCACCGTCACAGCCATTCTCGGCCCCACCAACACCGGCAAGACCCACCATGCAATCGAGCGGATGCTGGGTCATCCTTCGGGCATGATCGGCCTTCCGCTGAGGTTGCTGGCGCGCGAGGTGTATGACCGCATCGTCAGCCGTTGCGGCCCGATGGCGGTGGCGCTGGTCACCGGCGAGGAGAAGATCATCCCGCCCAGCCCGCGCTACTGGGTGTGTACCGTTGAAGCCATGCCGATGGACATTCCCGTCTCGTTCATGGCGATCGACGAGATCCAGCTGTGCGGCGACCTGGATCGCGGGCACGTGTTCACCGACCGGTTGCTGCACGCCCGCGGTCTCAACGAGACCATGCTGCTGGGGGCTTCCACCGTACGCCCCCTCATCGAGAGACTGGTCAAGGGCGTCAACTTCATTGCCAGGCCACGCTTTTCAAAGCTCACCTTCGCCGGCGTCAAGAAGATTACCCGGTTGCCCAAGCGCTCCGCCGTGGTCGCATTCTCTACCGAGATGGTATACTCGGTCGCCGAGCTGATCCGCCGTCAGCGCGGCGGGGCGGCAGTGGTAATGGGTGCCCTCAGCCCGCGCACCCGCAACGCCCAGGTTGAACTTTACCAGTCCGGCGACGTCGACCATATCGTTGCAACCGACGCAATCGGCATGGGCCTGAACATGGACATCGACCATGTTGCATTTGCCGCCACGCGCAAGTTTGACGGTTTTCAGTTCCGCAACCTGACGCCATCCGAGATGGGCCAGATCGCCGGGCGCGCCGGGCGCTACATGAATGACGGCACTTTTGGCCTCACCGGCGAAGCCACCGGCATCGACGCTGAAACCATCGAGCAGCTAGAAGACCACCGCTTTGAACCGATGAAGGTGCTGCAATGGCGCAACCGCAACCTCAATTTCCAAACCATCGACCGGCTGCTGGGCTCGCTCAATGCGCTGCCAAACCGCGAAGGCCTGACCCGCGCCCGCGCCGGTGCCGACATCCAGACCCTGACGCTTTTGTCGCGCGACAGGGAGATCGAGGCTCGCGCGGGCTCCGCGGACCGCGTCGAGCTTTTGTGGCAAGCCTGCCAGTTGCCGGACTACCGCAACATCACTGGCGCCGAGCATGCCCATCTTGTTGCCAGCATCTTCAGGTTTCTGGTTGATGGCGGCCGGGTGGATCATGATTGGTTTGCACGCCAGTTGAGTTATTGCGACAACACCAATGGCGATATAGACACCTTGTCCAATCGCATTGCCCACGTGCGAACCTGGACGTTCGTTGCCAACCGGCCGGGGTGGCTGGAAGGTGCCGCCAACTGGCAGGACCGCACGAGGGCACTGGAGGACCGGTTGTCGGACGCTCTTCACGAACGGCTGACACAACGGTTTATCGACCGGCGTACAAGCGTGCTGATGAAGCGCCTGCGCGAAAGGGAAGAATTGATGTCGAGTGTTGATCACGATGGTGCAGTGCTGGTGGAGGGCGAGGTCGCCGGCCACATCGAGGGCCTGCGCTTCATAGCCTCCGTCGACAAGGGCGAGCATTCCCGCGTCATCATCAACGCTGCCCACAAGGCCGTAGCCGATGCCCTGACGGGCCGCGCGCAGTCGCTGGTGGCTGCACCCGATCCGGATTTCAGCCTCAGCGAGACCGGCAACATCATCTGGCTGTCGCACCCGGTGGGCCGGCTTGCTGCAACCGGCAACCTGCTGAAGCCGCGCGTCGAGATATTGGCCGACGAACACGTCACCGGGCCAGACCGCGACGCGGTACAGATGCGGTTGTCGAAATTCGTTTCTCGCCACATCGCCGGCTTGCTCGAACCGCTCGCCGGCCTGGCCGACGACGAAACCATCACCGGCCTTGCCCGCGGCGTGGCGTTCCAGCTGGTCGAGGCAGCCGGCGTGCTGCCGCGCGAGCAGATTGCAGACCAGGTCAAGGAACTGAGCCAGGAAGACCGTGCCTCGCTGCGCCGGCACGGCGTGCGCTTCGGTGCCTTCCACATCTTCATGCCGGCACTGCTCAAGCCTGCCCCGACCCAGCTCAGGCTGTTGCTGTGGGCGCTGCATGACGCTGAAAGGCGCGGCCTCGACCCGGCCACCCTGCCGCAGTACGTGCCGCAACAGGGCCTCACCTCGGTGCCGTTCAACCGCGACACCCCGCGCGGCTTCTACCAGGTGGTGGGGTTCCGCCTGTGCGGCGATCGTGCCGTGCGCGTCGACATGCTGGAACGGCTCGCCGACATGATCCGCAGCCGCGTTTTCTGGCGTGCGACACGCGAAGGCGAGGAACGCCCCGACGGCTCCGTCGAAGGCGGCGGATTCACCGTGGTGCCGGACATGATGTCCCTGGTCGGCTGCTCGGGCGAGGAGTTCTCCTCGATCCTCAAGTCACTCGGCTTTTCGGCCCAGCGCCGCACGGTCGAACCAGCCGCTGCACCGGTCGAACCGGCACCCGCTGATGAAGCACAGGCTACCGCAGCACCTGCAGGTCAGGAAACCCCTGCAGAGCCAGAAGCGCCCGCCGAACCGGTCATGGCTGCTGACCCACAGCCATCTGACGCAGCGCCCGCCGAACCACAGGTCATCGAGGTGTGGTGGCCCAAGGATACCGGCCCGTTCCGGCAGCAGAAACAGGCGCACCGCCAGAACCGCAAGGAGCGCCCTGTCCAGTCGAAGGGCAAGCCCGAGCGCAAGGATGGCGGCAAGCCGCGCCGGTCCGATACATCACGGCCCGCCAAGCCCGCTCGCAAGGAACGCGAACCCGACCCCAACAGCCCGTTCGCCGTGCTTGGCCAGTTGAAACAGGACCTCTCCCGAAAGTAGCCCCCCGCATGAGCGACGACCAGGCAGCCCCGGACTGCCAGCGCATAGACAAGTGGTTGTGGTTTGCCAGGCTGGTCAAGACGCGCGGCCTTGCCCAAAGGCTGGTCATCTCGGGTCACGTGCGGGTCAACAAGGTCAAGTTCAAGAAGCCGTCCCAGACCATCACGACCGGCGACGTGATCTCGGCACTGGTGCATGACCGTATCCGCATCCTGAAGGTGGTGGGCACCGGCACCCGGCGCGGCCCTGCAACCGAAGCGCAAGCGATGTACGAAGAGCTTGGCGAGACCGCGACAACAACGCCCGATGACGCAGCCCGGCTGTCGGCTTGACGGGTGGCGCGGAACGTGCGAGCAACGCCGTCGGCATTCAATCAACCCTGATCGGATGACGGAATAACCGGGATTGCTTGCGGACACCCGGCCTCCGCTTCCGGCACGACTGCTCGAGAGACTTGGCAATGACCTACATCGTCGTTGAGAACTGCATCAAGTGCAAATACATGGATTGCGTGGAAGTATGTCCGGTTGACTGCTTCTACGAGGGCGAGAACATGCTCGTCATTCATCCGGACGAGTGCATCGACTGCGGCGTGTGCGAACCTGAGTGCCCGGCCGAGGCCATCAAGCCCGACACCGAGCCCGGCCTGGAGAAATGGCTTGAACTGAATACGAAGTTCGCCGACATCTGGCCAAACATCACCCAGAAGCGCGATTCCGAGCCCGACGCCGAAAAGTACGACGGCGAAGAGGGCAAGTTGGAGAAATATTTCTCGGAAGAACCCGGCGAAGGCGATTGAGCCTGACATGCTGCAGTGCGGAAACGCTAGCGAAATGGCCGCTTCCCGTTAACCATTTCTTCACACTTTGCGCCAAACAGGCGCAAAATCGCAGCTTTATCGCAGTGCACCACTTTAATATGGCGTAAACTTGTGCTATATGTGGTTTCGATGACATGACGTTGAAAACACAGCATTGAGGGTCCGGGCTCGAATGAGTCCGGCGTTTTTTTCGCCTGAACCAGTTCTTCGAGCCACAGTTTGCCGTCAAGCAAGCGCCCGCGATGAGCCACTGCCGCCACCGGGCCTGAAATTGCCATTAGACGCACTCTGCAACGCACTGTTGTAACTGGCCGCCAAAACACCACCGTCGAGCATGACGGCAGGAGTTGCGCTTCTGGACGTTTCAGGAGCTTGCGGAGTTTGTTGCCCGGTCAATCCGGCAACACGGGTTTCAGGATCTCGATGTCCGGCTTTTCCAACGTCGCAACCAGACGAGCGCGAGGACAAGAACATGGCAGCTGAAAAAAAGAAGATCGCATCCAAGAAGCTCAAGTACAAGGTCAGCGAGTTCGTCGTGTACCCGGCCCACGGTGTTGGCAAGATCGTTGCTCTCGAAGAGCAGGAGATCGCCGGCATGAAGCTTGAACTTTACGTTATCGACTTTGAAAAGGACAAGATGCGCCTGCGGGTACCGACCGGCAAGTGCGAGTCCGTTGGCATGCGCAAGCTGTCCGACAAGCCGATGGCCGACGACGCCATGAAGATCCTGACCGGCAAGGCCCGCATCAAGCGCACCATGTGGTCGCGCCGCGCCCAGGAGTACGAAGCGAAGATCAACTCCGGCGACCTGATCTCCGTGGCCGAAGTCGTGCGCGACCTGTACCGCTCCGACCGCCAGCCCGAGCAGTCCTACTCCGAACGCCAGTTGTATGAATCTGCACTCGACCGCATGGCTCGCGAGATCGCCTGCGTGAAGAAGCTTGATGACGCCTCTGCGGTCAGCGAGATCGAGGCCATCCTTGAAAAGTCTTCGCGCCGCGGCGAGAAGTCGGCTCCGGCTGCAGAGGAAGAAGCCGCCTGATCTGGTTTTGCTGCCCGCGCGCCAGCGCGGTGTCTGCACAACGCTACGAACATTGAAAGCCCGTCCGGCCCGCAAGCCGGGCGGGTTTTTGTTTTTCAGCCTGCCGGGCAGGCCCGAACTTGCGGGTGAACGGCACAGGCTCAGGGAACCGCCAGGCGCGCCGCAGCGTTGATTGCTCAACTACACTCCAAGAAGGAGGCTTTGATGAGCAAGTTAACCGACACGCTGTGGGACATGGCGGAAAACATCGACACCTGCATGCTGGTCAGCACGAACAACATGGCGTTGCGGGCAAGGCCCATGACGCACAGCATTGATCGCGAGCACAACCTCGTGCGCTTCATTGCAGACCGCCGCGATCACAAGGACGAAGAAGTGAAAGTCAACCCGGACGTCTGCCTGACGTTTGCGGACGCATCGAGCTTCATCAGCATCACCGGCATCGCCCGCATCGAAACCCGCCGCGACCTGATTGCCGACCACTGGGACAACCGCGCCGAACCCTGGTTCAAAGACGGCAAGGAAGACCCTAACGCCATCCTGATCGAAGTGTCTCCCGTGACCGGCGAATACTGGGACGGCCACGGCACGCTGTCAGAAACCTACAAATTGGCCAAGTCCTCGGTCACCGGCGACCGGCCCGATGCAGGCGAACACAAGACCGTCCGCTTCTGATTTCCGGCGGTTCAGGCCCACAACACACCCACAAGGAGACATCAAACCCATGAGCACAAACCAGAACCATCAGGTCAGGCAGAGTCTGCGTGACGCCGACAACCTTGTCGATGACATGTCGAACCGGGCCAGCAGGATGGCCGACAAGGCCGTTGACGCCACCCGTGACAAGGCCGTCAAGGGCGCACGGGCGGGCCGCGGCGCAACTGCAGACTACATCCGCAGCCTCGGCAACGCCGTCCACGCAGCTTCTGAATCATTGAAGGAGGATGGCTACACCCGCACCGCCGGCACAGTGGATCGCGCCGGCGAGAAGTTCGAGCACGTCAGCAAGTCGGTATCCGGCATGCAGGTATCCGACATCATCGACGATACCGCCGATTACCTGCGCCGCCGCCCGGCCCTCACCTTCTCTCTGGCGGCACTGGCCGGTTACGCGCTGATCAAGCTGTCCGACAACAACCGCAGCGGAAGGACCCTGTCATGAACTTCCACGTAAAGCCGATCGACAATATCCGGCTTCTCGCGGAAGACACCATGCAGCTGGTGCGCGAGGAAGTCTTGCTGGCCCGCCAGGAACTGGAACTGAAACTACACCAGGTCAGCAACGGGTTGATGTACGGGGTGGCAGCCGTGCTCAGCGCCTTCATCGCACTGAATGTGCTTGTTGCGGCCGTCGTCATCGGCCTTGCCACCACAATGCCCCTGTGGGCAGCGGCGGCCAGCGTGGGCGCCTTCATGGCACTGGTCGCCCTCATGCTCTTTGCAGCCAGCAGGAGCCGTCTGAATGCCCACAACCTCGTGCCGCACCGCACGATCGATTCGATCTCGCGCACGGCTGACACCGTAAAGGACCAACTGAAATGAGCACCGAGGAAACCATCGAACGCACGCAAGACAAGATCGACGAAACGCGTGACCGGGTTCGCTCCCGTGTCGACCAGCTTCAGGACGACTTGTCGATCAGGTCAATCATCAACCAATTCATTCCGGAGGATCAACCCATGTCCGACAGCATCAACCAGGTCGTGGACGCGGCCAGACGCAACCCCCTTGCCACTGCTCTTGTTGCAGGTGGCATCGCCCTGATCGGCAAGGAACTCGCAGGTGAGCGGGTCAGCCATGCTGCTGGCCGCGCCAGCCGTTCCGCCGGCAAGGTCGCCGGCCGCGTCAACCGGCGCACCGGCGACCTTGGCGAGACGGCCTACGACAAGGCGGCCGAACTGGCTGAAACCGTCCAGGATACAGCCGCCGCGTCCGCCCGCAAGATCAGGGAGTCCTCACGCCAGGCCATCTCGGCAGCGCGTGAACAGGGCGAACACGTGTATGAAGCCGGCCACGACTATGCACGCAGCGGCAAACGCTGGGTGGAGGAAAACCCGGTCGCGGCCGGTCTGGCCGCAGCTGCCGTCGGCGCACTCGTTGCCTCGTACTTCACTGCCCGCGCAGGCTCCGGCAGCGACAGCCATGAAGATGACGACGACAGAACGTCACGGCGCACACCGGGTGCACGAAAGAGCACGGCTGGGACCCGCAGAACTGCCACCACAACCCGCAAGAAAGCCATGGCCGGCAAAGCCTCTTCAAAGTCAGCCCCGGTCACGCGCGCATCAAAATCCAGCGGTACCCGCAAGACAGCCGCAAAGGCTGCCGCTGCGCGCCGCAACACGGTGGCGAAGCAGGCAAAGGTTGCCAGCCCGAACGCATCTGCGGTAGCCAATGGCCCTGGAGCCGAAACCAGCACCTCGGGCCGGTTTGACAGCTGACGCCGGCCATAGCAGCAAGGAAAGCAGGAATGGCGGAAACGGCATTCATCAGGTCTGCACGTGACTTGAGCCTGTCCCAATGGTGGAAAGTCACCAAGCGCGTGATTTCCCACATCACGGATCACAGCCTGTCGCTCTATGCGGCAGGCGCTGCCTTCTATGCCTTCCTGTCGCTGTTTCCCGCCATGTTCGCCATGGTCTTCGTCTATGGTCTCGTGTTCGATGCAACTGACCTTTATGCGCAGGTCAACCAGCTTTCCAGGGTCCTGCCCCCCGAGGTGGTCAACATCATCACAAACCGGATGCAGGCGGTCGTCGAAAGCAGGAATTCGACCGGCGTTGGCGTGGCGCTGCTGGTGTCACTGGCCATCGCGTTCTGGTCCGGCTCGCGCGGGGTTGCCGCTATGATGGAAGTGATCGGCCTCGCCTACCGCCAGCCCGACAACCGCAGCCTGGTGCGCAGCGCATTGCTGTCGATCTTCATGACGATCGGGATCATGTTCATCCTGATCATCTCCCTCACGCTCATCGCCATCCTGCCGGTCGTGCTCGGGTTTCTGACTGAGGTACCGGGCCTGGCGGGCACCGAAGGCCTCATCCTGCTGGCGCGCTGGCCGATACTTCTGGTGGTGATCCTGGTGGCCCTGATGATGCTGTACCGGCTTGCCCCCGATCGCGAACCCGCCAGGATCAGTGCTCTGATTCCAGGAGCACTGCTGGCGACGGTGCTGTGGGGTGTCATGTCGTTCGGGTTCTCATTGTATGTCGAGAACTTCGGCAACTTCGAAGCAACCTTCGGTGCCATCGCCTCGGTGGTCATCCTGCTGTTGTGGCTGAACTATTCGGTACTGATCATCGCGGTTGGGGCCGAACTGAACGCCGAACTTGAACTGGCCAGCCGGCTTGATACGACAACGCCCCCGCCCTTGCCGGCTGGCAGGCGGGGGGCGTTCGTGGCCGATACGTTGCGGCCGCTGGACTAGGCATCAGCCGCTTACTTTCAGCCGCGCACCGTGAACTTGTACGGCTGCAACAGCTTTTGGCAGTCTTCTTCCTTTGCGCTCTCCAACAGCTCTTGAGCTGCCGTGAGATCAGTGACTGCCTTCCTGTTCACGTCGAGGGCATTCAGCCAGCTTTCCAACGGCTTGCTGAGCTCTTCTTCACCCGACAGGTTGACGATCCGCCCGTCTGACAGCACCACCAGCAGCGGTTCCTTTGCGGCCAGTTCACGTGCTGCCTTCTCGCCCGCCTTTGAATCCAGGCCGGATTGCCTGACGAGCTCGTTAAGCATCTTGATCTGTTCTGCACATCCTGATGCTGTTGCCTGCCCTTCACCTGATGTGCCCGTATCCGACTGCGCCAAGGCTGGTGCTGCCGGCCCGCTCAGCGCGATACCCGCCAGCAGCGCGGCGAACGCAAGTCTGGTTGAGTGTCTTGTCATCTGATTTCCTCCGTGGGTTGGATTGACGGCTGTGAACAATCAACGCCACGGCGATGTCGCGGGTTCCGGTTGCGGTTCGCCAGCTTTCAGGAATCGAACAGGGCGGCACACCGTTATGGAGTGTCCGCCCTGTCAAAGCTGTCAGCAGGCTGGCCTGATGATCAGATCTTGTACTTGTCGCCCCACTGGTTCACTTCCCGCTCTGCCTCTTCCTTCGAGTAGCCATAGCGTTCCTGGATCTTGCCGACGAGCTTGTCCTTGTTGCCGGCGATGACATCCATGTCGTCGTTGGTCAGCTTGCCCCACTGGGCCTTGACCTCACCGGTCATCTGTTTCCATTTGCCTTCCATGGTATCCCAGTTCATCTGATGTCTCCTGTTGCAATAGTTTCGGTCATCATGACCGCTGGCAGGTCAACGCAACGGGCCAATTCAGGTTCCATCGCCCCGGCACATCGAAGGCGCTCGTGTGCGCTGGTGTCAGACCTCAATGGCTGAATTGATTTTCGCCTGGCTGCTTTAGCTGTTTGAGCCTTTGCCCGCTTTGGCGTATGTAGGGCGTTGTTGCTGCTTGCGAATATGAACGGTCCCGTAGCTCAGCAGGATAGAGCACCAGATTCCTAATCTGGGGGTCGCAGGTTCGAATCCTGCCGGGATCACCAAATTCTGGCGCTGCAGGCTGCTGGTGCCGGGCGCCAGTGTGCCAGTGCCGTCAACGGCTACAACGAACAGAAGGACATGACGCCATGCGCAAAGTCGACTGTGAGATGTGTCCGTTGCGAGCGAATGCCATTTTTCGCGACTTCACCGCCGACGAGCTGGCTTTTGTCACGCGCTTCAAGTCGGGCGAACTGACCGCCGAGGCCGGCTCCACGATACTCTCGCAAGGCTCCAGCAGCGCTTACGTGTTCACGGCACTGTCGGGCTGGGGCATGCGCTACAAGGATCTGGAGGACGGCCGCCGGCAGATCCTCAACTACGTTTTCCCCGGTGAACTGGTGGGCCTCCAGGGTGCCCTGCTGCGCGAGATGGAACATTCCGTCCAGGCCCTGACGGACATGGTCCTGTGCGTGTTCGAGCGCGCCCGCATGTGGGAGCTGTACGCCAGGTACCCGTCGCTCGCCTACGACATCACCTGGCTGGCCGCCCGCGAGGAGAAGATGCTTGAAGAGCACCTGTTTACCGTTGGCCAGCGCACTGCGAGGGAACGCCTTGCCTATCTCGTTCTGCATATCTTCGACAGGGCCCGGCGCCTCGGCATGACAGACGGGGAATTCACCATGGCGATGCCGCTGACCCAGCAGCACATGGCCGATTCGCTGGGCCTTTCGCTGGTCCACACCAACAAGACGCTGCGGCACCTGTACAATGACAGACTGATCGAGTGGAAGCGACGCTCGCTGACCATCCTCGATCCCGACGGCCTGAAGGATGCGGCCAGCTGGAGCATCCCGCCAGAGGCCAGGCGTCCCCTGATCTGACCGCGCCCTGCGCGGCCTCTAACATCGCCGGGAGTCTCGTTGTCACCGGCGTGATGTCAACACCTGCACCGGATGCCGCCCTGGAGCATCATTCGATCAGATTGACCCATCTGATCGAATAAAGATGCTCGTTCTCAAAGTAGAGCAACTTTAGCCGTTCAACTCGAACGGCTGTTGCTCTAGCCGGCGCGGCGCTCGCCTTCGCCGCCAAGCCCGCGCATCAGGTCGAAGAACCGCTCGCCCTGCACGGTAACGTGGTCGCGAAGCGCTCGTGCGGCGGCTTCGCTGTCGCCAGCCTCGACGGCCTTCAATATCTGGCGATGCTCGTCGAGCGACTGGCGGGTGCGGCCGCGAACCTGCAATTGCATCCGGCGGAAGGGTTGCAGCCGCTTTTGCAATTGCAGCGCCTGTGCGCGCAAGAACCCGTTGCCACTGGCTTCATACAGCAACTGGTGAAACAGCTCGTTCTCGCGATAGTAGTCATTGGCCATGCCCGACGCTTGCGCCGCCTCGCAAAGCTGGCATGCCGACCGGAACCGCATCAGTTGCGTCTCGCTGATGCGCTTGGCAGCAAGGCGTCCGCACAGTGCCTCAAGCTCACCCATCACCTCGAACATCTCGACCACTTCGACAAACCCCGGCACCCGCACGAAAGCCCCGCGATGTGGCTTCATCTCGATCAGGCCGGAGGCTGCCAACTGGTTGAGCGCCTCACGTACCGGCGTGCGCGACACCCCGAACCGGTCGCACAACCGCACTTCGTCCAGCCGCACCCCATCGGCAAACTCACCGGTGAGGATGCCCTGCTCGATGTCTTCACGAATGTGGTCGGCGGCGCGTGTTGTCATGACGGGATGAGAGCATAGTAGCAATATCTCGCATTCAACAAGTGAGATTTTGTATACAAGATTGTTGACTCCTGACGTGCCATGTCTAGGCTTGCGCGTACTGGTGCCGTCTGCCAGCACAAGACCAACAGCAATGATGTCCGGCAACACACCCCTCAACGCCGGAACGGGAGGATCCCTGATGAAGAAACATTTTACCGCCCTGCTTGCCGGAATGGCACTTGCAGCCACCATGTCCACCGCCGCCCTGTCAGCTGAACTGCGCCTGTCGCACCAGTGGTCGACCAATGACATCCGCCACAAGGTTGCTCAGATCGTGGCCGACGAAGTGGCCAAGGCCAACGTTGACCTTGAGATCAAGATTTTCCCGTCTGGCTCGCTGTTCAAGGCACGCGAGCAGTACAAGCCGCTTTCGGCCGGCCAGCTCGACATGACCGTCTATCCCCTGTCCTATGCCGGTGGCCAGCGTCCCGAATACAACCTCACCCTGATGCCGGGCCTGGTGAAGAACCATGATCACGCCGCTCGCCTCAACGAGTCGGAATTCATGGGCGAAATCGAAAAGCTGATGGCCGAGGACGATGTACGCGTGGTTGTGCATGGCTACCTCGCCGGCGGCTTTGCCTCCAAGGATAACTGCATCACCAAGCCGGAACACGTGAAGGGCCTGCAGACCCGCGCCGCCGGCAAGGCGTTCGAGGAAATGCTGGCAGCAGCCGGTGCCTCCATCGCGTCGATGGCATCGTCGGAAGTCTACTCGGCCATGCAGTCTGGCGTGCTTAACGCGGTCAATACCTCATCGTCGTCGTTCGTGTCGTTCCGCCTGTACGAACAGGTCAAGTGCTACACCCCGGCAGGCGACGTGGCATTGTGGTTCATGTATCAGCCGCTGCTGATGAACAAGTCGACCTATGACGGCCTCAACGACGCCCAGAAGAAGGCGCTCGACGACGCTGCTGCAAAAGCCGAAGCCTATTATCTCGAGGAAGCCAAGAAGGAAGACGCCGCGTCAGTTGAGGTGTTCAAGAAGGCTGGCGTGGAGATCGCCAACATGACTCCGGAAGAGTTCAAGATGTGGCAGGACCTTGCCAAGGAATCTTCCTACAAGAAGTTCATCGAGAACGCCGGCGAGAACGGCCAGCGCCTGCTCGACATGGCACTTTCGGTCGAGTAAGCCCCGGCCCGAGCAGCATCTGAACGCAACCGGAGGCGCGACATCCGCGCCTCCGGTACAGCCTTCCAACCACACCAAGCGAGATCCGGGGCAGATCATGGCTGGATTACCTCCTACTGTTTCAGGCCCCCGTCCCGGCTGGCCAGGCCAGGTCGACCGCCTGTCCACACTGTTCGGCTGGATTTCCGCCGCCATGATCATGGTTTCGGTCGTCGTGACCTGCCAGATGATCTTCGTTCGCGCTGTGCTTGGACAATCCACGGTATGGCAGACCGAACTGGTGACCTACCTGATGGTTGCCGCCACCCTGCTGGGTCTGCCCTACGTGCAGAAGCTGCGCGGCCACGTGAACGTTGACCTGGTTCCGCTGATGTTGCGGCGCGGTCCTCGCAAGGCGCTGGCCATCCTGACGCTGTCGGTCTCGATCCTCGTCATCGCGGTGATGGTCGTCTACGGCTACGAGTTCTGGCACAAGGCCTGGGCTCGCAACTGGAAATCCGAAACCATATGGGCCGTCCGCCTGTGGATCCCCTACGCGGCAGTGCCCATCGGCCTCGGCATGCTGATGCTGCAGCTTGCAGCTGATCTGTGGGCGACCATAAACGGCACCGACAAACCCTTCAACATTGCCGAGGAGAAGGATTGATGGATCCGCTTACGCTTGGCGCCCTGCTGGCCGTCATCACTGTACTCGTGCTGTTTTCGGGCGTCTCCGTGGCGGTGGGCCTGCTGATCGTCTCAGCCGGCTTCCTGATTGTCTTCGATGGCATGCGATCACTGCCATTGCTGCCGGAGATCCTGTTCGGCAAACTCGACAACTTCGCGCTGCTGTCGATCCCGATGTTCATCATCATGGGCGCGTCGATTGCCTCCACCCGGGCAGGCGCGGACCTGTACGAAGCGCTTGACCGCTGGCTGACCAAGGTCCCCGGCGGCCTCGTCATCTCCAACCTCGGCGCGTGTGCGCTGTTTGCCGCCATGTCCGGATCTTCTCCGGCTACGTGCGCCGCCATCGGCAAGATGGGCATTCCTGAGATGCGCAAGCGCGGATACCCGGATACCGTCGCAACCGGCTCGATCGCTGCGGGCGGCACGCTGGGCATCCTGATCCCGCCATCGGTCACCATGATCGTTTATGGCATCGCCACCGAGACATCGATCGGCCGGCTTTTCCTGGCAGGCGTCGTGCCCGGCCTGTTGCTGGTCGGGCTGTTCATGCTGTGGTCGCTGTACGACACCTGGCGCACGGGCTCGATGGACGCCCTGTCCGGCCGCGTCTACACGTGGCGCGAACGCTTCGAGATCATGCCCCGGGTGCTGCCGTTCCTGCTCATCATCCTCGGGGTGCTCTATGCCATGTACGGTGGCCTGGCGACCCCATCGGAAACCGCTGCCGTCGGTGCACTCCTGTGCCTGCTCATCGCCGTCATCATCTACAAGCTTTGGAACCCGATCCTGTTGTGGAACGTGCTGCGCGACTCGACCCGCGAGAGCGTGATGATCCTGTTCATCATCGGCGCGGCCGGGGTGTTCTCCTACATGCTGTCGTCGCTGTTCATCACCCAGTCCATCGCTGAGTGGATCGGTACGCTGGACGTCAATCGCTGGGTGCTGATGGGATTCATCAACCTGTTCCTGCTGGTGGCCGGGTTCTTCCTGCCCCCCGTGGCCGTCATCCTGATGGCCGCGCCCATCCTGCTGCCCATCGTGATCACGGCAGGCTTCGACCCGTACTGGTTCGCCGTAATCCTGACCATCAACATGGAAATCGGCCTGATCACGCCGCCTGTCGGGCTGAACCTTTACGTCATCAACGGCATCGCACCGGAAATTTCGCTGCGCACCATCCTTGTCGGATCTTTGCCATTTGTCGGCTGTATGGTGGTTGCCATTCTCTTGTTGTGCTTCTTCCCGGGCCTGGCGACATGGCTGCCGGATCTGATCATGGGCCAAGCCGTATGAGCCGTATCTCGTACCTGCAGGAACTGCTCACCAGCCTGTTCGAGCGCCGCGAAGGCGCCGAGCCCAAGCCGGATGCGCGTGACCTGCTCGCCATGTGCAAGTCATTGATGGACGATACCGGCGAGTTCTCTCGGTTGCAGACGGCGGGATCACTGCTGGAAACCTACCGCCATGCCGACAACACCCAGAAGGCGGAATTCTTCCGCCAGCTCGGCGAAGATTTCGACATTGATGTCGCGGTCCTCGCCACAGCCGCCGAAGACTATGCTGGCAACCGCGACGCCGCCTCGCTCACCCGTTTGCTTGAGGTGGCAGAGCCCCGGCGCCAGGAATTGCTGCGGCGGCTGAATGCCGTGCCCGGTGGCACGGAAAAACTGGTACGCATGCGCGAGGACCTGCTGAAGATCCTGCGCGAGGACAAGACGCTTGCCCGCATCGACGTGGACTTCGAGCACCTGTTCTCGTCGTGGTTCAATCGCGGCTTCCTGGTGCTGCGCCCGATCGACTGGACAACGCCGGCGCACATACTCGAAAAGATCATCAAGTACGAAGCCGTTCACGCCATCCACAGCTGGGATGACCTGCGCCGCCGGCTGCAACCGCCGGACCGGCGCTGCTTTGCGTTCTTCCACCCCGCCATGCCCGACGAGCCGCTGATCTTCGTCGAGGTAGCACTGACCAAAGGCATCCCCGGTTCCATCCAGGCGGTACTGGCAGAAGACCGCGACCCGCAAAGCCCGCAGACCGCCGATACGGCCGTGTTCTATTCCATCTCAAATTGCCAGGCTGGCCTGCGCGGTGTGTCGTTCGGCAACTTCCTGATCAAGCAGGTCGCACAGGACCTGGCGCTGGGCCTGCCCAACATCAAGACCTTCGTGACCCTGTCGCCGGTGCCCGGCTTCATGGCATGGCTGAAGCAGGCTGCAACCTCGGAAGGCAACGAACAGGTCGAACAGCTCTACCTCGAAGCCAGCATGATGACCCCGCAGAACGCCACTGAAGCCTCACCCGAAAGTGCGGCCGCCATGAAGGCGCTGGCGGCGCGGTACTTTCTCACGGAGCAACGTCCCAAGGGCGGCCCGCTTGATCCCGTGGCACGCTTTCACCTGGGCAACGGTGCCTCCCTCAAGGCCATTCACTGGCTCGGCGACCGCTCGGAAAACGGCATCCGCCAGTCAGCCGGCCTGATGGTCAACTACCTCTATGACCTGAAAACCGTCGATGCCAACCACGAAGCCTTCTCGCGTGACGGCAAGGTCATCGCGGCGCGCGACGTGCAATCGTTGCTCGACCCCAAATTCGCCGCACCCGATGAGCGGAGACAGTCCAATGGCTAATCATCTGTTTGACGGGCTTGTCGCCAACGCGAAAGGCTCCAGCCCGTTCGCCCGCCTGCCGGACGGGCGCAACTACACCTACCAGGATGTGGTGGATGTGTCGGGCCGCTATGCCAACCGGCTGGTGCAACTGGGCGTGCAACCCGGCGACCGGGTTGCCGTGCAGGTATCAAAATCCATTGAGGCGGTGATGCTGTACCTGGCAGCGGTGCGCGCCGGTGCCATCTTCCTGCCGCTCAATACTGCCTACACGGCGGCTGAGATAGAGTACTTCCTCGGCAATGCCAGCCCGAAGCTGTTCGTGTGCGACCCGGCGAGCCTGGACAGCTACACCCCGCTCACCGCCAGGCTCGGGATCGAACTTGAGACCATGGGCGTGTGGAGTGGACCGGACAGCTTTGCCGGCAGCCTTGTCGAGTCCGCACTTGACGCCGATGCCGCGTTCGACAGCGTGGCGCGGGGGCCGCAAGACCTCGCAGCCATCCTATACACCTCCGGCACCACGGGCCGCTCCAAGGGTGCCATGCTGACCCACGACAACCTGCTGTCCAACGCGGTCGTGCTGAAGGACCTGTGGCAATTCACCGAAAACGACGTGCTGCTGCACGCTCTGCCGGTGTTCCACACCCACGGCCTGTTCGTGGCCACCAACACCATCATGCGGGCAGGCGCCAGCATGATCTTCCTGCCCGGCTTCAACGCCGGCGAGGTTATCGCCCGCCTGCCGCAGGCCACCACCATGATGGGCGTACCGACCTTCTATACGAGACTGCTGGATGATCCACGCTTCACGAAGGATCTCGTCAGCCACATGCGGTTGTTCGTGTCCGGCTCGGCACCGCTGCTGGCCGAGACCCACATCGAGTTCGAAAAACGCACCGGCCACCGCATACTCGAACGCTACGGCATGACCGAAACCAACATGAACACCTCCAACCCCTATGACGGCGACCGGCGCGCCGGCACCGTCGGTTTCCCGCTGCCGGGTGTGGAACTACGCGTATGTGAACCGGACACCGGAAAGGAACTCCCCCAGGGCGAGATCGGCATGATCGAAGTGAAGGGTCCCAACGTCTTTGCCGGCTATTGGCAAATGCCGGAAAAGACGAAAGAGGAATTCCGTGATGACGGGTTCTTCATTACCGGCGACCTCGGCAAGATTGATGAGGACGGTTACGTGCACATCGTCGGGCGCGGCAAGGACCTTATCATTTCAGGTGGTTACAACATCTACCCCAAGGAAATCGAACTGCTGCTGGACGAACAGGATGGCGTGCTTGAATCAGCCGTGATCGGGGTGCCTCATCCGGATTTCGGTGAAGGCGTTGTCGGCATTATCGTTCCGGCCAACGGCTCAAGCGTCAACGAAGCCGTTGTGCTCGATGCCATCAAGGACCGGATCGCGCGCTTCAAGCAGCCCAAGAAAATCTATGTGGTCGACGAACTGCCGCGCAACTCCATGGGCAAGGTGCAGAAGAACCTGCTGCGCGACACCTATTCCGGCACCTTTGCACACTGACCTTGCACGCTGGAATTGCTGCCTGACCGGGCGGGCAATTGACGGTCAACGCCGTGGATGATGCCAGAACTCCCCCAATCACAATCGGCTCCTGACCCAAGACGGGTCAGTTCCGCGATTGACTGCCGGATGAGGCGGGGGGCTGACCAGTTGGGTTTGCCGGCATCAACAACGTGGAGCCTGGCACGTGGTTCATGGGCGTCACTCATTTCTCAACCTAAAATAGCACTGTATATAGTAAAGCAACTTTAGATTTGTAATACCTAACTAGCAATTAAGAATTTTGGTCCTGTTTGAAAATCAACCCGCCATTGTGGTTCGTACGCCAGCAGGGTTGGCGAACAGGCCACCAATCGGCTAGGCATCGGATGCACTATTCAATCGCCAACAATTCGAGGACCTTTCCTTTCCATGACCGACCAGCGCGACTCCAGGGCCCAGATGGGTTCATCCACCTACAAGTTGCCCGCACTGGACGAGGATTTCCTGTTGGGCGATTCCACGCGTGGCATCCGCTTCATGCTCGAATACATGAAGGCCGAGGAACATTTGCGCGGATGGGGCGTGCGAACCACCGTGGTGGCCTTCGGCTCCGCCCGCTGCCGCGAAGATGACGAGGGCCGCCCCGGCCACTGGTACCGCTCTGCCATGCGACTCGGCCAGATCGTGTCCGAACGCGGCGGCGCGCTGTCGCCGGTTGATGGGGTGCGCGACAACGTCATCGCCACCGGAGGCGGACCCGGCATCATGGAAGCGGCCAACCGCGGTGCCATCATGGCCGGCGCGCCCACCATCGGCTTCAACATCACCCTGCCACACGAGCAGGAACCGAACTCGTGGTCGACACCCGACCTGACCTTCAACTTCCACTACTTCGCCATGCGCAAGATGCATCTGGCAATGCGCGCCAACGGCTTGTGCGTGTTTCCTGGCGGCTACGGCACCATGGACGAACTGTTCGAGATCCTCACGCTGGTACAGACCGGCAAGATGAAGCGCATCCCGATCATCCTGTTCGACCAGGAATTCTGGGAATCGGCCGTCAACGTCAATGCCTTCCTGGAAGCCGGCACCATATCACCCGGCGACGAAAAGCTGTTCCACTATGCTGACAGCGCCGAGGATGCCTGGAGCCTCCTGGTCGAATATGGCATTCTTGAAGGCAGGCCCCTGCAAGCCGACTGAGTGCACCCGGCTTAAACCGCTTGTTCACCATATTCTGGCAAATTGCCTGGCACATACCCGTCAGTCAGCGGGCCGGTTGTTCACGGGGCCATGAGCGCCCTCGCCCGGCCTTACAGTAGCGTTGGGCCCTGCATATGCCGCCTTCATCGCCAGCTTCTCGGCACGTTCTCATTGTTGAGGACCGTTCGTCGGTTGCAAGCCTTTACCGCACGCACCTGGAAGCCGCCGGCTATGACGTGGCATTGTGTGCAGGCGCAGACGCTGCCGCGAACGTCATCAGCCGCAGCCAGCCCTTTGCCGTTCTGTTGTCGCTCGAACTGCCGGGCGGTGAGCCTCAATCGCTCATCGCCGCCTGGGCAGGAGCCTCACCCCGGTCACGCATCATTGCCATCGCAGCCAATGCCTCGATCAACGCAGCCGTGGATGCAGTGCGTGCAGGCGCGTGGGACTACCTCGTCCGGCCCGTGTCGCGCAACCGGCTATTGACCACGCTGGCCAATGCAACGGACGGCGCTGCACCGGTTGCACCAGCACCGCGCGCCATTGCCGCTCCCACATCACCGGCCAAGGCTCAACCGGACATGATAGGCACATCGCCTGCCATGCGTGAACTGACCCGGCAGATCGCAGCCATGTCGGCATCGTCTGCGCCGGTATTCATTACCGGCGAAAGTGGTACCGGCAAGGAACTGTGTGCACAAGCCATTCACGACGCGTCGCGGCGAGCGGACAAGCCGTTCATTGCCCTCAACTGCGGTGCCATTCCCCATGACCT
This sequence comes from uncultured Anderseniella sp., assembly GCA_964390445.1. Classification (GTDB taxonomy): domain Bacteria; phylum Pseudomonadota; class Alphaproteobacteria; order Rhizobiales; family Aestuariivirgaceae; genus Anderseniella. The sequence continues at coordinate 12,311 of CAYMJJ010000009.1, read as the reverse complement.
GATGGAATCCGAAATCTTCGGCCACCTGAAGGGCGCCTTCACCGGTGCCATCAGCGATCGCGAAGGTGCTGCAGCCGCAGCCGACGGCGGCACACTGTTTCTCGACGAGATCTGCGAGATGGACCTGCACCTGCAGACCAAGCTCCTGCGCTTCCTGCAGACCGGCACCATCCAGCCCGTCGGTTCGGCCCACACCCGCACCGTCGATATCCGCATTGTCTGCGCCACCAACCGCACGCCGCAAGCCGAAGTTGCCGAAGGCCGGTTCCGCGAAGACCTGTTCTTCCGACTGCACGTGCTGCCACTCAACGTGGCACCGCTACGCGCCCGCGTTGTCGACATTCCGGCACTCGCCACCGCGTTCCTGAAACAGTATGCCCGCGAAGAAGCAAAGCGCTTCTGCTCGATCAGTCCGCCTGCCCTCGACCGGCTGATGGCCCATGCCTGGCCAGGCAATGTGCGCGAACTGCAAAACGCAATTCGCCAGGCCGTCGTGCTGCATGACGATGACGAACTCGATGCACACATGCTGCCCGCCAGCGTGTGCGCACCGCATGCCGTCAGCCCGGCAACATCAGCTGCAATGGATGGCCGGCAGCTGTGGCAGATCGAACGCGACGTCATCGAGGCCGCGATCCAACGCTTTGCCGGCTCCATCCCCAAGGCCGCAGGCGCGCTGGGCATCAGCGCTTCGACGATCTACCGCAAGCGTGAAAGCTGGCAGACCATGACAGCCTGAGCGGGCGTCAGCCGCCAGTCACTACAGCATCTATCCGGTCATCGGCATCGCAAACGGTATCGCCAAACAACACTGCCACGAACACCACGTCGCCTTCAGGTCCTGCCTTCAGGCCATGCACACTGCCCGCCGGTACATACAGGCTGTCACCCGATGAAATGATCAGCGCATCACCATCCAGCGTCACCTCGCCTTCGCCGTCCAGCACCGTCCAGTGCTCGCACCGGTGTTCGTGTAAATGCGCAGGCATGGTCTTGCCCGCACCCACGGTGATGCGCTCGACGCGATGACCGCCGCTGGCCGACAGGATCTGGTTCTGGCCCCATGGGTACTGTTGGCAAGTCGCGGCATCAAACGACGGGTGGCGATCGACAAGACGGCTTGACCGGCGCTGGGCGCGCGCAAGCGGAATCGCTGGCACTGAACCTGGCATGACGCAATACTCCCCTGTTGGGTCAGGTCGCCTGCGTTCATGCCGAAATGCCCTGTCCCTTGATACCGGGGTCTTGTGGTGCATCGCAACTGCGGACAACCGCCTGTTAGACACCGTCCGACGCAACTTCCGGGCCACCGCCTGCACACCCGGAAACACCAGCATTTCAGCCGCTCCAGCAGGTGCGCGGCTTCTGGTCCGCAGTCTCAAGCTTGCAAAATGCAAACACCCGCTTTGCAAAATGCAAAACGGGCGGTGCAGGTCCCCCAGGGCGAAGTTCGCGACAAATGGGGATGGCCGCAAGTCAGGACACGGCAGGCAGCGGCCTACTTCAGGTCCTTGCCGCTTTCCATCATCTTGAGGAGGTGCATGACTTCCTTGAGTTCCGGCGATACGTCCTTGTGACGGCGGGCATCGCCCTGGTCGTTGCCGTGCTGAGGGTTCGCAGCCGTTTCGGCCACACGTCGGTTTACGCTGTACATCGATCCCGGCCTTTTCCGCTTCAGGTTGTGGGGAAAGAGTCTAGAATCAGACCCCCTAACGAACCTATAACCATGCCGGGCATTTCTACGCCGTCCGGCTGAACGGCGCGTGGTCTAGGCCCGGTTAGCGGCAGAAGTTGGACAGCGAGGCGACCAAAGTATGCTGGATGCAGCAGCAAGTTACGAAACCCTGGTAGAGCGGTTCAACTGGGACCTGCCGGCGCGCTTCAACATCGGCGACGCGGTCTGCGGCCAGTGGGCATCGCGCGAGCCGGACCGGGTGGCGATCATCGAGCACATGGACGACGGCCCGCCCCGGCGCACCACCTACGCGCAGCTCGACGCCATGGCCAACCGCTTCGCCAACCTGCTGTCGGACCGCGGCATCAGGCGTGGAGACCGGGTTGCGCTGCTGTTGCCGCAATGCCGCGAAACCGCCGCCGCCCATGTCGCCATCTACAAGATGGGGGCGATCGCGGTTCCGCTGGCCATGCTGTTCGGCGTCGAGGCGCTGCAATACCGTTTGCAGAACTCGGGTGCCAAGTCCCTGCTGATGTCACATGCATCGCGCGCCAACATTGCTGAGGTGCGCCCGTCGCTCGAAGCGCTCGAGTGCGTCTTCTGCATCGACGGCACGCTGGAGTTTGCCCCCCATATCCATGATGCCAGCGCCAGCCTGCCGGCCACCTTCGACACCGTGGACAGCGCACCCGGCGATCCGTGCCTGATGATCTACACCTCCGGCACCACGGGCCCGCCCAAGGGTGCACTGCATGGCCACCAGGTGCTGCTGGGGCATCTACCCGGTGTCGAGTTTGCCCACGAGTTCATGCCCCAGCCCGGCGACCTGATGTGGACGCCGTCCGACTGGGCCTGGGCCGGCGGGCTGCTCAACGTGCTGCTGCCGTCGCTCTATTTGGGGGTGCCGGTGCTGGCCTACAGGTTCACCAAGTTCGACCCCGCCTTCGCCTGGGACCTGCTGGCCGAATACGGCGTGCGCAACATCTTCGTGCCGCCCACCGCCCTCAGGCTGATGCGCGCCTCGACGCCGGTCGATACCGCCGCCCTCAACCTGCGTACCCTGTTTTCCGGTGGTGAAGCCGTTGGCCAGGCGTTGCAGGAGTGGGCGCAGTCGGCCCTTGGCATGCGCATCAACGAAGTCTACGGCCAGACCGAGTGCAACCTCGTGCTGGAAAGCTGCAACGCGTTGGGCGTGTGGAAAGCTGGCGCCATCGGCAAGCCAGTCCCCGGCCATACGGTCGCCATTGTCGACGACTCAGGCCGTCCCCTGCCAGATGGTGAGCCCGGCAACATCGCCGTGCAACGGCCAGACCCGGTCATGTTCATCGAGTACTGGGGCAAGCCCGAAGCCACTCGCGCCAAGTACGCCGGTGACTGGTTGCTGACAGGCGACCAGGGCTTCCGCGACGTGGATGGATACTTTCATTTCGTCGGCCGTGACGATGACGTCATCACCTCGTCGGGCTATCGCATCGGACCCGGCGAAATCGAGGACTGCCTGTCGCGCCACCCGGCCGTCAAGCTGGCGGCCGCTGTCGGCATCCCCGATCCCGTCCGCACCGAAGTGGTCAAGGCATTCATCGTGCTCAACCCCGGCTTCGAGCCGTCGGAACACCTGCAGGACGACATCCAGGCCCATGTACGCAACCGGTTGTCAGCCCACGAGTACCCGCGCCTGATCGAGTTTCGCGACGAGTTGCCCCTGACCACAACAGGCAAGGTTATCCGCCGCCTGCTGCGCGACGAGGCTTCTTCAAATTGACGTGTTCGACAGCAACGATGCTATTGCTGGTGGCGCGCCACCCGCTAGGATGAATTGCTTGTCCCCCCAATCAGGAGTTTCACCATGACGTCTCGCCTTGTCATTTCTGCCCGCACAGTCCTGCTGGCCGCCACTGCGGTTGCGATGCTCGCCTCTGCTGCCAACGCCGGCCCGATCGAGGATCGCCAGGAAGCCATGAAGGCTGTTGGCAAGGCCATGGGCCAGCTTGCCGCCATCGCCAAGAAGGAAGCTGCGTTTGACGCCGCCGTGGTCAAGTCCGCCGGTGAGACCATTGCCACCAATGTGAAAGCCGCGAAGGACATGTACCCGGACGACAGCAAGGAAGGCACGGCTGAAACCTGGGCCAAGGCGGAAATCTGGGCCAACAAGGACGACTTCAACACCAAGTCGGATGCCTCGGTCGCAGCGGCCACCATGATGGCGTCCGTCTCCGAAGAAGCCGCCTTCATGCCCGCACTTGGCGAACTCGGCAACACCTGCAAGGCCTGCCACGAGAACTACCGCCGCCCGAAGGAATAAGCGGCACCTGACCTCGTGCCCCGGTCACAGTGCTGGCCGGGGCATCAAATTGACCTGCGCGTTCAACAGGGTTGATACATGAAACGCATCATTGCCGCCGGTATCATCGCGGCCGGCGTTGCGGCAACAGCCGGATGGATTGCAGGTGCGCCACAACCCTCCGACGCTGCAAGCCTTGCTGCGCACCAGCCGGACATTGAAAACGGCAAGCGCCTGTACACGGCGTCCGGCTGCCTGTCGTGCCACCTGCCCGCCAAGGATGATGCCGGTGCCGACAAGTCGTTGCCCTCGGGCGGCCATGCGCTGGTGACGCCGGTTGGCACCTTTTATCCGCCCAACATCACGCCTGACCCGGACTCTGGCATCGGCGGCTGGACCGGTATCCAGTTCATTGACGCGGTCAAGCACGGCATTTCCCCGCAAGGCCGGAACCTGCTGCCAGCCTTCCCCTACACCTCATACATTCACATGAGCGATGCCGACGTGCTCGACATCAAGGCCTACATGGACACCCTGACCCCGGTACAGGCAGCCAACCGCGCGCCCGACCTGCTGTTTGGCCTGCCGGTCGAAACCATCATGCGCCGGGGCGTCGGCCTGTGGAAGAAGGTAGCGCTCCAGACCGGCGCATTTGCCAATGACCCGGCAAGGGATGACGTCTGGAACCGCGGCCAATACCTCGTCACCGGCCCTGGCCATTGCGGCGAGTGCCACACCCCGCGCAATCTTTTCATGGCCATGGACATGTCCAACTGGATGGCCGGCGGGCCACACCCGGAAGGCCAGGGCAACGTGCCGTCGCTGCGAACCCTGAAACAGCGCGGCCGCTTCAAGGACGTCAACGACCTGGCAACCGCACTGGAATTCGGTGAAACGCTAGGCTACGACAAGATGTCGTCAGGTGGCATGGCAGCAGTGCAGTCCAACATGGCAAAACTGCCGGCAGAAGACCGCATCGCCATTGCCACCTACCTGATGAGTCTCGATTAGCTCGCCGTCTTCGCCCGCTTCTGGGTCTTCAGGTAATAGTTCGCCTTGCGTCCAAAGATCAGCCCGCGCAGCCCGTTGCGGAGCGTGTCGGACTTGCGCAGCGGGTCGATGATTGCCCGCATCGCGTCGTGCGCAAACACCTTGACCGCATCTGCTGCCGGATGAGCGCCGGGACCGGACTGGGCGAGGCCGAACCGGCGCAGCGTGCCGTTCATGAAGCGGATCTTGTTCAGCCGCAACACCTCAGGCGTCTTCCATGTCATCGCCATCGAAATTGTGTAGTGCTCACCGGTGCGCACCCAGTGCGGATGGGTATAGGGAATGTGTACGCCGTCGCCTTCGTTCAGCGTGAACACCGTTGCGCGCTGTTCGAAGCTGGCGTCATAGGCCTGGTTGCGGTGCTTTGACGGCGAGATTTCACGCGCCTCTTCCGGCACCAGGCTGCCATCTGCATTGTCGAAAAGGTGCACGAATTTCTCGCCGCGGATCTGCACCAGCACGTTTTCTTCCATGTCGATATGGAACGGCGTGGTCGATCGGGCTGACGACACGAAGATGAAGCCCTGCAGGTCGGAAAAGCCATCACGCGGCAGGCCCGACGACGCCGAAAGGTCACCGACGAAACGTGCCAGCAGCGCAGCATAGGCCGGGTCGCTCTCGACGTTCTTGATCACCAGCCAGGCATGTGCGGTCTCGATCTGGCGGATCACGTCATCGACGCTCATTTCAAGGCCCGGCACATCTTCAGGGCGCACGCTCGGAGGCACCGCGCCCGAATTGTACTCGATGCGGTCAGCCGGCATCGACTGTGCCAGTTCCACCAGCCGGTCGAGCTGAAACAGCGGGTTGTCCGACAGCGTGTGCGAAATGTGGAATGGTGCCCGGTACAGCTTGTCGCTGTCGGCGCGGGCAAGGCTTACGGTAGAAGCGGTCATCGGGACAGTCCCTTCCTGAGGCGGTTACGCAACGACTTGAGGTTTCTCCGGGCGGCGCGGCGCGCCTGCTCAAGTGCGACAAGGGCACCAAACACCGCGCGCGACTGGCCAGGCCGCCCGATCAGCACATCACACAGGGGCAGCCGGTCACGCCAGATGTGGTCGATCATCGGGTGGCCCGGTTCGGCACAGCTGTCTGCAAACAGGATTTCATCATCGCCAAACAGCCAGCCGGTTACATCCAGCACCAGCAAAAGGCCCGGCGAGAACTTGTCGAAGGCTTCGTCGCGGGCAATCTTGACGATCCAGCAGGTGGCTCCTTCGCGCACCCCGAACATCATCGCCACCGGCTTGCCCGCCACCAGCAACGACCAGCACACCAGCTTGTTGTCGCCTGCCAGCCGGTCAAGGCTCGCCGTCATGAACCCGGTCAGGCTGTCGGAACTGCCGATGGCGGTGCCGGCACGGCCCTTCCAGCCGGACCGTTCCAGCGCGCAGAAATCCTTGATCCACCGGTCAAGCCCGTCAAACCGGCCTTCGCGCACCTCGAACGTCACGCCGCCTTCCTCATCGAGGCGCGAGCGCAACCGCCGGAATTCCTTGCGGCGCTTGCGCGAGAACGAGCCATTGAACCACGCCTCGTGGTCGCCGTTGCAATGAAGGGCTGCGCGTTCACGCTGATCCAGAAAGGCAACCGGCGCATCAACCATGCCGCATCCATCTGCCAGAACAGACGTTACCGCATGACGGCAGGTGACATGGCTCAGCAGCACCGCGGATGCCTGCGAGGCTGCAAACAGCTGGGCGACCAGCCGCGCGGCAACACCGGCCGGATTGGACGGATTCAGCAATGGTGTCCCGGAAATGGGAAACTCGCCGAACCACGTTTCAAGGTGAGACAAAGGCAGGCCCCAGCGCCAGCGGCCCTTGCGCAGGCAGACCAGCGCACCGGGGCGGCCGTCCTCGCCCATCACCATGTCCCTCGACACCGCACCACTGCCCAGTTCTGCGGCCAGCGGCTCGAGCCATTGCGGCATCAGCGTGAAATTTGGCTCAAGCGCGTGGGCGGCAAGCCAGGCCGCGTCCCCTGTCGCGCCACCGGGCGGCAAGGTTTGAACGGTCTCCAGTGATCTGGCTGGCATTTGCATGGGTTGCATCCGATGTCCCGAAACAGCGAGTTCGAGAACATCTGGTGCAATCACCATACCATCGCGTTTATCCGGCAGGATTTCACGCCAACAGCTGCGCAACAGGGTTAGCGAATGGTTAACCGGCCGTAGCGGTCAGCCCTTGAACCCGCCATCATCCAGAAACTGCTGTTCTTGGCGCGTGGTCTCGCGGCCCAGCACCTTGTTGCGATGCGGAAACCGGCCAAACCGGGCAATGATGTCACGATGTTCGATGGCATGCGGCAGGGTGTTTTCAAAACCGGCAGCACTGCACAACTCGACGCAACGCTGCTGGTCTGCCAACTGCTCGGAGTGCATGAACGGCAGGTAGAGCCACTTTGCCTCGTGCGCTGGCAACTCCTTGTCATCACCGTGCGCGATGGCGTCCTGTGCCAGCGCCAGGGCGGCAGCATCATTGGCAAACATCTGGGGCGTGCCGCGGCCAAGGTTGCGGCTCATCTGGTCGAGCAGCAGCACCAGCGCCAGCCGGCCATCGCGCGTGTTCCGCCAGTCCTGCAGGTTGCCTTCCGCCGCTTGCGCATGCAGTGCGCCAAACCTGTCGGCGAGTTCTGCATCAAAGGCTGGATCGACCGAAAACAGCTTCTGGTCCGGCTGCGCCATCCAGAAATCGATGACATCGCGCGCCGTCATGCCGGACCACCGCCGCCGAAGGCCACGTCACGCCGGGCTGCCCTGATCGAGATGGAATACCCGGCCACCACATCGATCAGCGATATGCCCAGCAGGATGAAGAACGGCGCGGTTCCCGCCATTTCAACCAGCAGGAACTGGATCAGCATGACGATGAACACCCCCGTCGACATGATGTGGTCAATGATGGTCAGCGAGCCGACGCGCGCTGCCTTCAGCACCTCGATGAACAGCAGGAACAGCGCCGCCAGCACCAGCACGTCACCGCCTTGCAGGATGAACGAAGCCCCCGACATCATCTCCAGCCGAAAGGCTTCCGCCGACATCCACATCGGATCAGCCAGCGCCATGACATTGTAGGCAACCAGTACGATCGCCAGCAGCGGAAAGGCAATCAGGTATCGCATGCGCTCAATGCCTCGCAAAAAATGCTCGAAGGGGAATCACACCCGGCGGCATTATCACAGCCTTGCGCCAAAACAAAAAGGGCTGGCAAAGCCGCAAAGCCCCGCCAGCCCTAGATGTCGTTGTACCAACCGGCAGGCGCGCGATGAAGCCGCCGCCTGCAAGGCAAATCAGTAGTCGCCCTTGGGGTCGAGCACCTGACGGCCCTTGTACATGCCGGTCTTGAGATCGATGTGGTGCGGACGGTGAAGCTCACCGGTCTGCTTGTTCTCGACGTAGGTCGAGGTCGGCACCGCGTGGCCCGAACGGCGCATGCCGCGCTTCGACGGCGTGGTTTTTCGCTTTGGAACAGCCATGACAAACTCCGTATGTGCGTTGGCCACGTTCGCAATTCAGCAGCGGCCAGCCTTGAAATCTTGATCCCGATGATCTGGATGCGGCGGCTTATACCCCGCGCCCAACCAAAACACCAGACCTGAATTCGCCTGAAACTGACAGAAGGCTGACAGGCGCTGTCAGCGAAACTGCAGCCGCAACGGCGTTCACTGCAGTCGTCAATCAGGGGCAAGCCCCGCAAACCAAACCAAGGAGACAGCAATGAAGTCAATCACTATCGCTTCCGCGTTCGCCCTCGCCCTCATGTCCGGCACGGCCATGGCGTCATCGGACAAGTGCAACGAGCCTTCGGACAAGTGGATGTCCATGGACGAGGCCCGGGCCAAGGTGACGGCCATGGGCTATGACGTGCGCAAGGTAGAGGTCGACGACGGCTGCTACGAAGCCTACGGCATCAAGAACGGCCGCAAGTATGAAGTCTACATCAATCCCGTCACTGCCGAGATCGTCGAACTGGAAGAAGACGATTGATGACGGGCACAGCCGCACCGGCCGAAACCGGCAGCGATACGCTGCCGGTGGAGGTCCGGGTCTGGGACCCGTTCGTGCGCATTTTCCACTGGTCGCTGGTCTGCCTGTTCGTCTTCGCTTTCGCCACCGGCGATGAATGGGACAAGCCACACGAATTTGCCGGCTACGTCATCGCCGGCCTGGTCGGCCTGCGGGTGATATGGGGTTTCGTCGGCTCACGCCATGCCCGCTTCACTGATTTCGTACGCGGACCGGGCGAGGTGTTGCGCTTCCTGCGCGATACCATGCGGCTGAAGGCACCGCGCTACCTAGGTCACAATCCGGCTGGCGGCATGATGGTGCTGGCGTTGCTGTTTGCCATCTCGGTGATCAGTGTCACCGGCTACATGATGACCACAGATTCATTCTGGGGTGCGGAATGGGTCGAGGAGCTTCACGAGATATCTGTCTACGCCACCCTGGGGCTTGTCGCGTTGCACGTAATTGGCGTCATCACCGCCAGTTCCGAGCACAGCGAAAACCTGGTGCTTGCCATGTTCACCGGCCGCAAGCGCCGGTGAAGGACTACAACCGTACCTGCCTGAGCTAGCCCAGTTTCAGGCAGTCGAGATAGGGCACCGTCGAGTTGACCCTTCGGCGGATGGTGCGGGCCTTGGCTCGCACCTTGGGCCCGGGCTGGCCTGCATCGCGCACCGCCGGGTTGGGAAGGGCTGCCGCCAGCCGCGCCGCCTGGTCCGTCGTCAACGCCTTCGCGGACTTGTTGAAGTGGTGCTGGGCAGCAGCCTCGGCCCCGTACACGCCCGGTGCCCACTCGGCTGTATTGACGTACACCTCGACGATCCGCCGCTTGGTCCAGACAAGGTCGATCCACAGCGCCAGCGGCAATTCCAGCGCCTTGCGCACCACCGACCGCGATGGCCACAGGAACAGGTTCTTGGCGACCTGCTGGGTGATGGTGGACCCGCCCCGGGCCGGTCCGCCCTCGCGTTCCATCGCTTCGCGCACCACTTCTCGCAGCACGCCCCATTCCACGCCGTTATGACGGCAGATGCCGGCATCCTCAGCCGTCACCACCGCGCGCACCAGGTTCTGCGAGGTATCTTCGAGCGGGCGCCAGCGATAGTCGATCGCGTTGCCCTCGAACGTCTTCCACATCATCATCGTGGTCACCGGCGGCGGCACCACCGCATAGACCAGCGTGATCACGTAGGGCAGCAGCAAAACCGCCAGCACAACACCCAGCAATGCCTTCACCCAGCGCCGTTGCATCAGATTTCGGGGTCTCGCCATAGCTTCCCGGTTGCAGTCTTGCGGCAGCGACCGTAGAAGGATCGCCAGATCAGAGCGAACAGATACCCCACCGGCCCGCAAGGTCCAACCGGAATTGCCACCAGGAGAAAGACCGCGCCATGACGTTTCAGGCTGCGCTCAGGAAAACCGCTGACGAAATCGAAGCCGTGCTTGACCGGCTGCTGAGCCTTGAAGGCGCGCGCGCGCCGCGCGTGACCGAGGCAATGCGGTATTCGGCGCTGGCCCAGGGCAAGCGGCTGCGGCCGTTCTTCGTGGCTGAAAGTGCCGCCATTCTGGGTGCCGACCACCAGCAGGCACTGCGCGTCGGTGCAGCCCTTGAGTGCATCCATTGCTATTCGCTGGTGCACGACGACCTGCCCGCCATGGACGATGACGACCTGCGCCGGGGCAAGCCCACCTGCCACATAGCCTTCGACGAGGCCACCGCGATCCTGGCAGGCGACGGGCTGCTCACTGTCGCCTTCGAGATTGTCACCGATCCTGCAACCCACCCCGATGGGGCGGTACGCGCCGAACTGGCGCTGGAATTGGCGCGCGCCTCCGGTCATGGCGGCATGGTGGGCGGGCAGATGCTCGACCTGGCCGCCGAACAAAAGAAAAGCCACGACGTTGACGAGATCATCGCCATCCAGAGCCTGAAGACCGGTGCGCTGTTTCGCTATTCGCTCGAGGGTGGCGCGATCCTGGCCCAGGCCGGCAGCGAAGACCGCACCCGCATGCGCACCTATGCCGACAAGGTGGGCCTCGCCTTCCAGATCGCCGATGACATTCTCGATGTCGAAAGCTCACCGGAAGAGCTTGGCAAGGCCACCCAGAAGGACGCCGATGCCGGCAAGGCCACCTTCATCGACCTGTTCGGGCTGGATGGCGCTAGGCAGAAGGCCAGTACGCTGGCAGACGAGGCCTGTGACGCACTCGGTGCCTATGGCAGCAAGGCCGACAACCTGCGCCAGGCGGCCCGCTTCATCGTCGAGCGGAAAAGCTGACCGCACCTTCGCGTCACCTGGCGCCTGGCGGACCATCCGTCAATGTCTCCGACAATGGCCAATACCTCGCCAAAAAAAGCCAGGCAAGGCCGGCGGGTCCTGCAGCAGCAACAAGCTCCGGCGTGATCAGTCGCGAACAGTAATCGCTTTCCCACTGGGCCATCGGCATCAGCCAACGCGCCGCCCCAGCCCGCGCAACCATGTGAAGGGGCCACAACGCGAGGGCGGTGGCAGCCCCGTCCCGCAGCACCACGATGACAGTTTATTCCGGTTTGAGGCTGACTGCACTGGCCCAGGCATCATGCCAGTGCAGCGACTGGAACGGGTGGGTTTGCGCGTTTTCCTGCAAGGCAGTCCAGGCCGCACGCACTTCGTTAAGGCTGCTGTAACGGGTGAGGTTGAAACCCTGCCCTCTGACCTGATCCATCCCTGCCGGAGCCAAGATGTGCCTCGTCTGCGGGACCGCCTCACCTGATAAAGCGCTGCGTGACAGCGGATCTCCCGGCACCACAACCGTGGCAGGCCGCAAGAGGCCCCTGCGGCCAACAGGCAATTGCCGGGAATCGAAAGGGGTTATCTGCACAATGCGCTGTCCCGAATTGTATCACAACGCGCCGGATCAAGATCTGGCAAGGGCTTTTCAGCAGTGGAAGAGCAACGTTCGGGGCCATGGCATGGGGAGTGCCGCAATGTGACGAACTGCACATCGCAAGGCTGGCGGCGCAGGCAAGGTAGGCACATCAACGGGTCACGAAAGCCCGGCCAGAGACACCAGAGCACAAAGGAACGGACCAATGAGAGCAATTGTCATCGCCACCATCATTGCCGCGGGCTTTGCAACCGCCGGCACCCAGACCGCAACTGCCAATGGCTACAAGAACAGCTATGCCTACCAGTACTGCCACTACTACAAGTCCCGCGCGCTGGGCGCTGACTCGCCATACCGCGCAGACCTCATGTGGGCGAAGTACTATGCCTGCCTGAAGGAATACGGCGGCTGAACCAGATTACAGGATGCTT
>CAYMJJ010000008.1:47133-54274 GCA_964390445.1 uncultured Anderseniella sp. | reverse complement strand
CGGGCGGGTCAGGTGATGGAAGCCATCCGCGATGCGGAAAGCCGCACGCGGTTCCTGGGCTACAAGGTCGAGCACTACAAGCTGTTCGCCTGGGTGGTGTCGGCGTGTCTAGCCGGCATTGCAGGTGCGCTCTACGTGCCGCAGGTCGGCATCATCAATCCGGGTGAATTCTCACCCGCCAACTCGATCGAAATCGTCATTGCTGTTGCCGTCGGCGGGCGCGGCACGCTGATCGGGGCGGTGATCGGGGCGATTCTGATCAATTATGCCAAAACGCTGTTTACCGGGGCGCTGCCGGAACTGTGGCTGTTTGCGCTGGGCGGGCTGTTCGTGGCGGTGACGCTGTTCCTGCCACAAGGCATCCTGGGCCTGGCTGCAAAACTGTGGGGCTCAGCGAAGGGCGTCCGGGACGCGGACGGTGCACCGGAAGCCGGTTTGCCGGTGGCACGCAGCAAGGCGGGGGCGGCTGAATGAGCGTCACCAAAAACACATCGTTGCTGTATCTTGACGGGGTCAACGTCAGCTTTGACGGGTTCAGGGCGCTGAACAACCTGTCGCTGATCGTCGAGCCGGGCGAGATGCGCGCCATCATCGGGCCAAATGGCGCGGGCAAGACCACCATGATGGACGTGATCACCGGCAAAACCCGGCCGGACTCGGGCCAGGTGCTCTTCAACGGCAACATCGACCTGACCCGCATGGATGAAGCCGGCATTGCCCAGCTTGGCATCGGGCGCAAGTTTCAGAAGCCCACGGTGTTCGAAAACCAGACCGTGACCGGCAACCTTGAACTGGCGCTCGCCGGCACGCGCAAGGTGCGGGACGCATTGCGCTGGTTCGCGTCTGACGGCGACAAGGCGCGCATTGCCGAACTGCTGGAGATCACCCGGCTTGACCCGGTCAGCGACCGGTTGGGCTGCGAGCTGTCGCACGGCCAGAAGCAATGGCTGGAGATCGGCATGCTGCTGGCACAGGACCCGCAACTGCTGCTGGTGGATGAACCGGTGGCCGGCATGACCGACAGCGAAACGGCAGAAACCGCCCGCCTGCTGCGCGAGATCGCAAGCGAGCATTCGGTGGTGGTTGTCGAGCACGACATGAGTTTTATCCGCGACCTCGACGTCAAGGTGACCGTGCTGGCGGAAGGATCCGTGCTGGCGGAAGGATCGCTCGACTCGGTCAGCGCCAACGAACGCGTCATCGAAAGCTATCTCGGGAGGTAATGGCGCGATGCTGCACGTTGACCAGGCCAACCTTCATTATGGCGCGGCGCAAGCCCTGCGCTCGGTCAGCCTGGATGTACCCCAGGGCAAGGTCACCTGCGTCCTGGGCCGTAACGGCGTCGGCAAGACCAGCCTGCTCAAGGCCATTGTCGGGCAGATGCCGCTGACGTCGGGCCGGGTCGAATGGAACGGCGCCGACATAACCCGCATGGCCAGTGAAGAACGTGCACGCGCGGGCGTCGCCTATGTGCCGCAGGGCCGCGAGATATTTCCGCTGCTGAGCGTGCGCGAAAACCTCGAGACCGGGCTGTTCGTACTGCCACGGCGCCAGCGCACTGTGCCGGATGAAATCTTCGAACTGTTCCCGGTGCTCAAGGACATGCTGTCACGGCGCGGCGGCGACCTGTCCGGTGGCCAGCAGCAGCAACTGGCCATCGGCCGGGCCCTGGCGATGCGGCCGAAGCTGCTCATCCTCGATGAGCCGACTGAGGGCATCCAGCCGTCAATCATCAAGGACATCGGACGGGTCATTGAATTGTTGCGCGAACGCGGCGGCATGAGCATTCTGCTGGTGGAACAGTACTTCGATTTTGCCAAGGCGCTGGCCGACAGCTACGCTGTGATGGATCGCGGCGAGGTTATCATGGCCGGGAAAATGGCTGATGCGGACGAAGCCGAGATCCTGAAACACATGACGATCTGAGGGACAGGGTAGCGCGTTGGAACCAAATGCTGAACAGCAGCATAAGCCGGCCAGGCTAAGGCTGGTCGAGCAGGCAGACGCTGCTCCGCTACCCGTCATGCAACGCTCGCAAGGTGAGGTTCGGCTGGCCTTCAAGCCCGGTGCCGGCGGCCGCACCGCGCTGGACGAGCTTTACCAGCAGGGATGCCTGAAGGCGCGACTACCGCGCCAGTCAGCCGCAGCGCACGAAGCCGTGCTGATCAACACCGCCGGCGGGCTGACCGGCGGGGACGACCTGCGCATATCGCTGCGCATGGGAGCGGGAACGCGCGCAGTTGTAACGACGCAGGCCTGCGAGCGCATCTACAAGGCCTCGTCAGGCTCGGCCCACGTGTTCTCCAGCATCACCGTGGCCGATGGTGGCACGGCGCTCTGGCTGCCGCAGGAAACCATCCTGTTTCAAGGGGCAAGGCTCAACCGCCGCATGCGGGTGGAACTGTCGGGCACAGCCGGACTGGTTGCCTGCGAGGCGATCATCCTGGGCCGCCCGGCGATGGGTGAAGTGGTGCACAACGCGCACCTGCTGGATGAATGGGTGATCACCCTCGATGGCCGCAGCATCTTCGTCGACCGGTTGGGGCTGGACGGTGACGTGTCCGCCGAACTCGACCGTACCGCCGTGGGCAATGGCGCGCGCTGCTTTGCCAGCGTCATGACCGCCGGTCCCGACACTGCGCACCAATGTGACGTGGCCCGCGATGTCATCGGCGCCAGTGGCCTGACCGGTGGCGCAAGCGACCTTGGCCAGGTCATGCTGGCACGTGTGCTTGCCCCCAACAGCCATCAACTGAAAACTGCACTTATACCGCTGCTTGAAGCGCTGGGCGAGACTCCGCTGCCGCGCGTCTGGCGCATGTAACCTGAACCGGAGGACTTGCAAAGGTGAACCTGACACCCAGGGAAAAGGACAAGTTGCTGATTTCGGTCGCCGCCATGGTGGCGCGCCGGCGGCTCGAACGCGGCGTCAAGCTGAACTACCCGGAGGCCATCGCGCTGATCTCGGACTTTGTGGTCGAGGGCGCGCGCGATGGCACCAGCGTGGCGCAACTGATGGCCGATGGCGCGAAGGTCGTCACCCGTGAGCAGGTCATGGAAGGCGTCGCCGAGATGATCCACGATGTCCAGGTCGAAGCCACGTTTCCCGACGGCACCAAGCTCGTCACCGTACATGAACCCATCCGCTGAAAGGACTTGATCCCATGAACCGCATCATCATTGCCGCCACTGCCAGCCTGCTTGCCACGCCAGCGCTTGCTCACGATGGCCCGCATCTTCATCCGCATGGCACGGAGCTGATGTGGGCGCTACTTGCCATGGGCCTGCTGGGCGCAGGCGCGATCTGGCTCATCAAGGGGCGCGGGCGATGATCCCTGGCGAGATATTGCCTGCAGACGGCGACCTCGTCTTGAACGAGGGCGAGGCAACCGTGCGCGTGAGCGTCGCCAATACCGGCGACCGGCCGGTCCAGGTGGGCTCGCACTACCACTTTGCCGAGACCAATCCGGCGCTCGATTTTGACCGGGACAAGGCACGCGGCATGCGTCTCGACATTGCGGCCGGCACGGCGGTGCGCTTCGAACCGGGCCAGACCCGCGAGGTCACGCTAGTGGCGCTCAGGGGTGCGCGCACGGTGTACGGCTTCAACCAGAAGGTCATGGGAGGGCTCGACTGATGCCCGCTCGCATTTCACGCGCAGACTATGCCGCCATGTTCGGCCCGACAACCGGCGACAAGGTGCGCCTTGCCGACACCGAACTTTTCATCGAGGTGGAGAAGGACTTCACCACCTATGGCGAGGAGGTGAAATTCGGCGGCGGCAAGGTGATCCGTGACGGCATGGGCCAGTCGCAGGTGACCCGTGCCAACGGCGCGGTCGATACCGTTATCACCAACGCGCTGGTGGTGGACCACACCGGCATCTACAAGGCCGACGTCGGGCTGCGCGACGGGCGCATCCACGCCATTGGCAAGGCCGGCAACCCGGACACGCAGCCGGGCGTCAACATCATCGTCGGTCCGTCGACTGACGCCATCGCAGGCGAAGGCAAGATCCTCACCGCTGGCGGGTTCGACGCGCACATCCACTTCATCTGCCCGCAACAGATCGAGGATGCGCTTTACTCGGGCGTCACCACCATGCTGGGCGGTGGCACCGGCCCATCGACCGGCACAAACGCCACAACCTGCACGCCGGGTGCGTGGCACCTGCGCCGCATGATGGAGGCGGCGGAAGCGCTGCCGGTAAACCTCGGCTTTTCCGGCAAGGGCAATGCATCGCTGCCCGACGCGCTGGTTGAAATGATCGAAGCCGGTGCGTGCGCCATGAAGCTGCACGAGGACTGGGGCACCACGCCTGCTGCCATCGACTGCTGCCTGTCGGTGGCCGACGACATGGACGTGCAGGTGATGATCCACACCGACACGCTGAACGAGTCAGGCTTCGTCGAGAACACCGTTGCTGCCATCAAGGGCCGCACCATTCACGCCTTCCATACCGAGGGCGCGGGCGGCGGCCATGCACCGGACATCATCAAGGTGTGCGGCGAAGAAAACGTGATCCCCTCGTCCACCAACCCCACGCGCCCCTACACCGTCAACACAGTGGATGAACACCTCGACATGCTGATGGTCTGCCATCACCTCGATGCCTCGATTGCCGAGGACATCGCCTTTGCCGAAAGCCGCATCCGCAAGGAAACCATCGCGGCAGAAGACATCCTGCACGACATGGGTGCGTTCTCGATCATCGCCTCGGACAGCCAGGCCATGGGCCGGGTGGGCGAGGTGCTGATCCGCACCTGGCAGACCGCCGACAAGATGAAACGCCAACGCGGGCGGCTGGCCGAGGAGCAGGGCCAGAACGACAACTTCCGGGTGCGCCGCTATATTTCCAAGTACACCATCAACCCGGCTATTACCCACGGGGTGTCGGAACACATCGGGTCGGTGGAGGTGGGCAAGCTGGCCGACCTCGTGCTGTGGTCGCCAGCGTTCTTCGGCGTGAAGCCCGACCTTGTCATCAAGCTCGGGTCGATCGTGGCGGCGCCGATGGGCGATCCCAATGCCTCGATCCCGACGCCGCAGCCGGTGCACTACCGGCCGATGTTTGCCACCCTTGGCCGTGCGCTGGCGCAAAGCCGGGTAACGTTCGTCTCGCAGGCCAGCCTCGAGGCCGGCATCGCTGACAACTATGGCCTGGAAAGCCTGGTGTTGCCGGTGAAGAACACCCGTACCATCGGCAAGAAGGACATGGTGCTCAATGACCTGAAGCCGAAGATCGAGGTGGATCCGGAAACCTACGAGGTTCGAGCCGACGGCCAACTTCTGACCTGTGAGCCCGCCGACGTGTTGCCGATGGCGCAGCGATACTTCCTGTTCTGACGTGAAAGGTTCATCCATGATACGCGCTACGGCCCACGTTCCAGCCGCCCGTTTTACCGGTCCTGTTGCCGGCAGGATCACCCTCAACAAGGACCAGCGCCACCGCAGACGGATCGCGCTGAGAACCGATGGGGGATTGGCGTTCCTGCTCGACCTGCCGAGGGCAGTGCAGCTTGCCCACGGCGACGGGCTGCAGCTTGAAGATGGTCAGATCATCCTGGTGCAAGCCGAGGCTGAGCCGCTCATGGCGGTGCGCGCCCGCGACTTGCATCACCTGCTCGTGCTGGCCTGGCACCTGGGCAACCGGCACCTGGAAGCCCAGATCGAGCCGGACCGCATCCTGGTGCGCCGAGATCACGTAATCGAGGAGATGCTCAAGGGCCTTGGCGCCGAAGTCGAACTGGTGGTCGAACCGTTCAGTCCGCAAGGTGGCGCGTACGGTGATGCCCACTCAAACCATCACCATCACGGCGACCATCATCACGACCATGGCCACGAGCACCATCATCCCCACCCCCATGACGGGGAAAATGCGGCATGACGCAGGTCGCCGATGCAGCGCTCTACCGCCTGCTGACCTGGCTGTCGCCGTCGTTTCCCGTCGGCGCGTTCAGCTACAGTCAGGGGTTGGAGGCCGCCATTGCGGCAAGGTTGGTGACCAGCGAAGACGCCATGCATGTCTGGCTTGAAGCCAGCCTCCAAGGTGGTCCTCTATGGTCGGACGCGGTGATCTTTGCTCGTGCCCATGAAGCCGCTGCCGCCAACCAGCATTCTGCCGTGCTAGAGTGCGCCAACTTCGCTGAAAGCTTCCAGCCCAGCGCCGAACTGCGCATGGAGACGCTGGCGCAGGGCGAGGCTTTCGTCAACGCCACAGCAAGCGCATGGCCAAGCAAGCGCCAGGGCAGCGTGTGCCGGACCACCGGCAATAGAATTGCCTATCCGGTGGCAGTTGCCATTGCCGCTGCGGGTCATGAAATCGACGTACGCACGGCCTTGCAGGCATGGCTGCACGCGGCCGTGGCAAACCTGGTGTCCGCCGCGATCCGGTTAGTGCCACTGGGCCAGACGCAAGGCCAGCGCCTGCTGGCCGGGCTAGAAGTGATGATCATCAAAACGCGTGATGACGCAATGCAAACCCCGATTTCGGCCCTCACGACACGCTGCCTGATGGCAGACATCTGTTCCATGAACCATGAAACCCAGCACACGAGGCTTTTTCGATCATGACAAGCTCAAATGGACCTCTACGTATCGGCATCGGCGGACCTGTGGGCTCCGGCAAGACCACGCTCACCCGCCGGCTGTGCGAAGCCATGCGCGAGCGCTATTCCATCGGCGTCGTAACCAACGACATTTACACCCGCGAGGACGCCATGATGCTGGCCCGCTTCCAGGCCTTGCCGGAAGACCGCATCATTGGCGTGGAGACCGGCGGATGCCCGCACACCGCCATCCGCGAAGACGCCTCGATCAACCTTGCCGCCATTGCTGACCTGAACGCCCGCCACCCGGACCTAGACGTGGTGTTCATCGAATCCGGAGGCGACAACCTGGCCGCCACCTTCTCGCCGGAACTGGCCGACCTGACCATCTACGTAATCAGCGTCTGCCAGGGCGAAGAGATCCCGCGCAAGGGCGGCCCCGGCATTACCCGGTCCGACCTGCTGGTCATCAACAAGACCGACCTTGCGCCTCATGTGGGAGCGGACCTCGATGTCATGACCGCCGACGCCGCCCGCATGCGCAAGGGGTTGCCAGTGTACTTCACTGACTTGAAACGCTGTGTGGGTGTCGA
>CAYMJJ010000008.1:1581-47033 GCA_964390445.1 uncultured Anderseniella sp. | reverse complement strand
TGCGCAAGGGGTTGCCAGTGTACTTCACTGACTTGAAACGCTGTGTGGGTGTCGACGATATCGTGGAGGTGTTGGCTGAGCTGGGTGGCTTGCGCTCGCATGCCACGGCAACAGGCGCTCAACCCTCCGCCTCCGCCAGTGCCTCCTAACAAGCAACACTTCCAGAGCGCAGGCAAACAGGTTGTGTCCCCTGTCTTGCTCACACTCAGCGCAAAAATTACCGGGAAAGTGGTACCAACATGATCGCTTATGTCCATCAATGTGCATCAGGTTGGGCTATTCCCCCTCCGCCAGTCAAACTCCAGGTAATGCTTCTCGACCTGCATCAGCCCACATCGGACTGTCCGCGTCCTCAGACCCTCGCCGCAGAGCCGCCGGGAAAGGCGAGCTCGGGCCGGTAGCTGGTGAAGCTCGACAGGTGCTGGGCATTGCATTCGTCCTGCCAGCGCGAACCGGGTACCACGCCTGCCACGCAGCGATACTTCTCCCGGTAGCCCCGCGTGGTGCCGTTGTCCTCGATGGCCACGGCCGCCATGGCCACCACCTTGCCGTGCTGGCGTTCGACCAGCCGGATGGCGCCGTCCATGGTGCCGCCGGTTTCCACCCACTGGTCGGCCAGCAGCACATTTGTTTCCGGTGCGAAGGCCGGCAGGCGCATTTCCATGTCCTGGGTTCGGCCGGAATAGTTGGAGAAGGTCACCCGGTCTGTATCGACGCAAAGTTTGCCTGCCTTGCGGATCGGCAGGAAGCCGACGCCCAGGCGCGTGGCAAGTGCAGCGCCAAGCACAAACCCCATCGCGTCCAGCCCGCCCACAACATCGACCTTGACGCCCTCAAGGTCTGCCACCAGGTCATCGAGCAGGTCATGGAACGCTGCCTCATTGATGTATATCGAGGTCGGGTCCAGCCAGGCGAACTTCT
This sequence comes from uncultured Anderseniella sp., assembly GCA_964390445.1. Taxonomy (GTDB): domain Bacteria; phylum Pseudomonadota; class Alphaproteobacteria; order Rhizobiales; family Aestuariivirgaceae; genus Anderseniella. The sequence goes on along the minus strand of CAYMJJ010000008.1, from coordinate 46,112 downwards.
CGCCCTTGGTGTTGGGTGCCATCAGGTTGAGATACCAGCGGTCGTCACGCGGTCCCTTCTCACGTGTTGTCATGATGGTTTGCCTCCTCCGAGTTCGCGGGTAACCCGCATCAGCCGCTTCAGCCGCGCGGGATCGATGTCATAGAAATTGCCGTCGTGATTGATGCCGGTCGCCACCATGAAACAGTCCACGTCGTGGTAGCGGGCAGCGTTGTCCGGCGTGATGCCGGAGGCCAGCGCCAATGGCCGGTCGCCAATGCCGGCCCGGAACGCGGCGATCTTGGCAAGATCGGCTTCCTTGCCGGTTGCAACACCCGATGTGGTAATGACGTCCATATGGGCGCATGCCTTGCGCGCCGACACTTCATGGTCAGCAGCCGCAACCTCGCGCTGCTTCTTGAAGGCGGTACCGCCGAAATAGAACCCGCTCCAGCCGGAAGCGGCGCGCACCCGGTCAATCTCATTCGCCTCGGCCTGAACATCAGCCGCTTCGTCGATGCAGGCATCGTCCGCCCAGTAACCGTCGATCATGTACCCATCGTCCTGCAATGCCCCTAGCACCGGAAACGCATCGCGGCCGGTGACTGCCAGGAAGTTCAGCCCCATCCACAGCGACGGAAACGCCGCGCGCACGTCCTTGATGATCGGTTCGAACGGTTCGACGCCGAAATCGTGGTTGATCAGGAAACAGCCTGCAGCCCCCTCGCCCACCAGTATCCGCACGTTCTCCAGCGTGCGTGGCGTGTCCAGCACATGGATGACGGGCAGGACCACGGGGCCGGTTGCCTTGAACAATTTGTGAAACTCGGTTCGGTTCATGGCGGTGAAACTAGCCATTGCAGGCTGATATTGAAAATTTATACTTCAAATGAAATCATAACACTTCAATATGGAGCGCCCAATGGCCGCGACCAACCTGCCCACAGACCTGCTGCGGACCTTCATTACGGCAATCGACCTGGGCGGTTATACCCGCGCAGCAGAGGTTCTGGGCCGCAGCCAGCCCGCCGTCAGCTTGCAAATGCAACGGCTTGAGACGCTGCTGGGTAACAAGCTGATCATCCAGTCGGGACGCGAGATGAAGCTGACCGAGGATGGCAAGGCGCTGGCAGTCATCGCGCGGCAGATCCTGCGGCTGAACGACATGGCCGTCGGGCAGTTTGAGCGGGCCAGGGTGCAGAAGGCGCTTCGGATAGGCTTGCCGATAGACTTTGCCGTGGCTGAATTGCAGCGCGGGCTGACCAGCTTTGCCGGGCAATCGACCGGCACAGGCATCGAGATCCATTGCCACCTGTCGCGCGTGCTGCTGGAGCGGTTGCACCGCGACGAGATCGACCTCGCCGTCGCGCTGTTTCCCGGCGGCGACCAGCAGTACCTGGTGCAGCAATGGCAGGAGCAGCCGGTGTGGGTGGCGCGCGATGGTCTTGAGTTGAACCAGGCCGAACCGGTGCCGCTGGTCACACATCCGGACGGGTGCGAATACCGCAATCGCATGACCGCAGCCTTGACCGCGCGGCGGCGGGACTGGCGGATTGCCTATTCCAGCCCCGGCATTGGCGGTGTGCAGCGTGCCGTGCTCGACGGCCTGGGGGTGTCCGCCCTGACGCAGCCGACCATGCTGGCCGGCATGACGGCCCTGTCGCCAGCAAACGGGTTTCCACAGCTGGAGCCCTTGCACATCGGCCTGTTCTACAAGCATTCCCGCCTCGCAAACGCCGGTCACGCCGCCGCAAGCTGCCTGATAGAACTGGTCGATGCCGCAAGATCAGCCACGCCGCCCATATACGAGGCAGAGGCATAACCAAAATTTATGTCGCCATTATAAGGATAAATTTCCACAATCCTCGCGGCTGGCATAGCGTTTTCAGTGGGTTTCATCGGCCTTTCCCTTGCCGTCTCGGCAGGGCTGGCGTCAGACTGAAAGTCCTTCAGGCAACAGGCACAAGCAGGAGAGGTGGATATGGGCAGCAAGACTAACGATGGAATCGTGAAGCCGTCACGACGCAGCGTACTGAAGTATGGCGGCGCTGCCGCGTTGTCGATGCCGTTCGTGAGCCGCGCATGGGCGCAAACACTCGAGATCAACATGCTCGCCTGGTACGGCCACGGAGAGCCGGATATCGTTGGCGAGTTCGAAGCGGCGAACAACGTGAAGTTCAAGCCGAAGTATTATGCAGGCGGCGACAACATGCTCGGCCTGATCGCCCAGTCGCCTGCCGGCACCTACGACGTCATCCTGTCGGACGGCGAGTTCGTGCAGCAACTCAACGCCGCCGGCTACATCGAGGAACTGAACGCCGCCGACTACAATTTCGATGACATGCTGCATGACGACTTCAAGCAGTTCCCCGGTCACTGGGCCGACGGCAAGCTGCATTCGGTCATGGTGCGCTGCGGTCATCTTGGCGTGTCCTACAACAAGAACGCTGTCACCGCAGAGGAAGCCCAGAGTTACAAGTGCTTCTGGAAGCCCGAACTCAAGGGCAAGGTCGGCCACTTCGACTGGCACCTGCCCTCGCTCGGCATGATGAGCCTGACCAACGGCAACGGCGCAGGGCTTTGGGACCTCGACGATGCCAAGTGGAGCGCAGTGAAGGAAACCGCCATGAGTCTGCGCCCGCAAGCCGGTGGGTTCTTTGATTATGGCGGCACCTTCAACAGCCTCAAGAACGGCGAAATGCAGGCCATGTGCGGCATCGGCGACTGGATCACCGGCGTGCTCGAAAAAGACGGCGCACCGGTTGCTTCCGTGGTGCCGAAAGAAGGCGGCATCCAGTGGACCGAGAGCTACTGCATCGGCAAGGGCACCCAGAAAGCTGACATGGTGAAGAAGTTCATCCAGTACATGCTGTCGCCGGACGGCCAAGTTAAGTCGGCTCAAATGGCCGCCTATCCGGGCTTTGCCATCACCAAGGCAGGCCGCGCCAGGTTGAACGAGGTGGACAAGAAGGAAGCCGAGCGCACCGGCCAGGTGGACGGCATGCCCAACGACCCGATTACCCTGATCAAGGAAGGCCGCATCCACTACCGCGACATTCCCAGGCAGCAGACGCTGGAAGACTGGAACGATTTCTGGTCCGAATACAAGAACGCCTGATCTGACTGAAACTTCTGTGTCCCGGCCTTGTGCCGGGACACAGGCGTCAAGGCGTCCGAATGACCTTACCGGCAAAGAAGAAGAGCTTCGACCTGTACGCGATGACCTGGCGGCTGCCGATCATCGTGTGGCAGCTTGTGTTCTTTGTCGGACCGCTGCTGTTCATGGTGGCGATGTCGTTCTTCGTGGTGAAGAACTACCGCATGGTCGAGGCGTTCGAGCTGACAGCCTGGCAGAAGATGCTCGAACGCAGCTACTTCTGGGACAGCTACATGCTGACCCTCGGACTGGCCTCGTTGTCGACCATAGTGGCCATGACGGTCGCCTTCCCGGCCGCTTACGCGCTGGCCTTCAAGGTCTCTGACAATGTTCGTCGCTGGGCCATCTTCCTGCTCATCATCCCGTTCTTCACCAGCTACCTGGTGCGCACCTTCGCATGGTATGTGATCCTTGCCGAGAGCGGTGTCATCAACGCAATGCTGGCGTACGTCGGCCTCGGCCCCTACACCATGCTGAACACAAAGTTTGGCACCCTCGTCGGTTACATGACGCTGACACTGCCGCTGGTGGTGATCCTGCAAACCTTCGCGCTGGCCAACATTGATACAAGGCTGGTCGAGGCGGCGCATAATCTCGGCTGCAAGCCGTTCGCCACCGTCTGGCGCGTGGTCATTCCGCTGGCGAAGACCGGGTTGATCATCGCCGGGCTTTTCTGCTTCATCCTGTCGTTCGGCGACTTTGTCGCGCCCTACTACCTCGGCGGTTCGAAACCACCCACGCTACCGATCCTGATCATCGACACTACCAAATCCGGGCAGCAATGGCCGCGGGCGGCCGTGGTGGCCGTCGTGATGATGGTGACGTTGTTTGCCGTGGCCTACGCCGCGCTTACCGCAGCCTATCGCAAGCGGGGCAGCCGCTGATGATCCGCGACCGCAACCTGTCCTGGATCCTGTGGGCCTACCTGGGCCTGATCTTCGTGTTCGTGTTCGCGCCCATTATTTCGTCACTCATCTTCTCGTTCAACTCGCAGCGCTTTCCCACCATCCCGCTGGGCGAGTTCTCGACGCAATGGTACGATACCATCCTCGCCGATGCCGATGTCTGGCAGGCCGCGATGACCAGCATCATCGTGGCAGTTTGTGCATCGGCGATCGCGACCTTCCTGGGTTTCTGCACGGCCTATTCTGACTATCGCTACAATTTCCGCTTCAAGGGTGCCTACCTGGCGCTGATCCTGCTGCCGCCCACCATTCCGCTGATCATCATGGCGCTGGCCATGCTGGCGTGGTTTTCGAAGATCGGCGCTTCCGGGCAGGTCTGGTCCATCATCGCCGCGCACAGCGTCCTTACCGCGCCTTTTGCCATGGCCATCATCCGGCTCCGCCTCAACCAGATGGACGAGAATCTGGAAGCCGCCGCCTGGAATCTCGGCGCATCGGAATGGGCAACCATGCGCCACGTGGTGCTGCCGTTCTGCAAGCCGGCCATCGTATCGGCTGCCTGTCTGTGCGCGGCTGTGTCGTTCGACGAGTTCGCCATCGCCTGGTTCGTGTCGGGCCTGAACAAGACCATCCCGGTGGTCATTCTCGAAATCATCACCGGCAACATCGATCCGCAGGTCAACGCCATCGGCACGTTCGTGTTCCTGACCTCGATGACACTGGTCATCATCGCGCAACTCCTGTTCATTTCACGGGCAGCCAAGGGCATGAAACAGGAGGCCGGGGAATGAGCGAACCGCTGCTGGTGTTCGACAACGTGGTCAAGCGGTTCGGAGACTTCGTTGCCGTCAAGCGCATGAACCTGGAGATCGGCAAGGGCGAGTTCGTCGCCATCATGGGGCCGTCTGGCTGCGGCAAGACCACTACCTTGCGCATGCTGGCCGGGCTGGAGAACCCCAGCGAAGGCGAAATCAGGCTGGATGGCCGAGTTATGAACGAGGTCAAGCCGCATGAGCGCGACACGCCCATGGTTTGGCAGTCGCTGGCGCTGTTCCCGTTCCTCAACGCCCGCGAGAACGTCGAGTTCGGCCTCAAGATGCGCGGCTTCGACGCAGCGACCCGGCGCGGCAAGGCGCTCGGCTGGCTGGACCGGCTGGGCATGTCCGAGTTTGCCGAACGCGATATCTCGACGCTGTCCGGCGGCCAGAAGCAGCGCGTGGCGCTGGCGCGCTCACTGGTGACGGAGCCGCAGATCCTGCTGCTGGACGAGCCGCTGTCAGCCCTTGACGCCCATCTCGTCATTCGCATGCAGTCAGTGCTGACCAACCTGCAGCGCGAACTGGGCATCACCTTCGTCTACGTCACCCACTCGCAGTCCGAAGCCTTCGCCATGGCCGACCGGGTGGTGATCATGGCACAGGGCGAGGTGGCGCAAGTTGGCCAGCCGAAGGACATCTACCGTGCCCCCGCCAACCGCTTCGTGGCCGAGTTCGTCGGGCGCAACAACATCATCTCCGGCAAGGTGAAATCCGCCTCCAGCGGCAAGGCGCTGATCGAGGCAACTTCCGGCACGTTCTCCGTATCGGCCAGCCCGCTGCCGGCGAAGGGCAGCGATGCCACCTTCGTCATATCCGCCGACCTGGTGCGCCTGACAGTATCGAAACCGAAGGCCGAGAATACCGTGCAGGCGAAGCTGATCTCGGAAGAGTTCATCGGTTCAGTGGTTACGCTGTTTCTCGAAGCCGCTGACGGCACCGAATTCAAGGTTCAAGTGCAGGAGCGTGAACTGGCCACTCTCGACCTGAAGTCTGCCAACATGCTGTGGCTGAGTTGGCCCGCCACCAGCGCCCACCTGCTGACCGGGAGTTAGTCAAATGATCCGCAATCCAATTCCGTGGCCAAACGGCGCGCAGTGCGCCTGTGCCATCACCTTCGACATGGACGCCGACAGCCTGATCCATATCTCCCGGCCACACGACGGTCATGATCGGCTGTACCCCATCACCATGGGCCGTTATGGGCCCACAGTCGCCATCCCGCGCATTCTCGACACCTACGAGCGGATGGGCATCAAACAGTCGTTCTTCATCCCGGCCTGGTGCATGGAGCAATATCCGGACGCCGTGGAGGCGATCCTCAAGGGCGGTCACGAGATCGGCCATCACGGCTACCTGCACGAAGACCCCATCGAGTCCAGGGATGACCAACGCATGTGGTTCGAGCGCGCGCTGGACGTGCACATGAAAGTTGCCGGCGTCAAGCCGCGCGGCTATCGCGCGCCAGTCTACAACGTCAACCAGACGGTCATCGACCTGCTGGTCGAGCATGGCTTCAGGTACGAAAGCTCGCTGATGGCCGACGACATTCCCTACCTCATGCAGACGGACAAGGGCGAGCTTTACGAGATGCCGGTGCACTGGGGCACGGATGACTGGCCGCCGTTCGCCCACTATGCCGAGATCGGCTACATGATGCCGGTCAAGGCACCGTCGGATGGTTTGCAGGCATTCTGGGAGGAGTTCGAGGCAGCATACGAGACCGGCGGGTTCTTCATGCTGATCGTGCATCCGTTCCTGACCGGACGGCTGGCCCGCTGGCGGCTGGTGGAGAAGTGGATCGAGCAGACCATGAAGTCGAAGAACGTCTGGTTTGCCCGGCTGGAAGACATTGCCGATCACATGGACGGCCTTCGCAAGGCCGGCACCTGGTCACCGCGGGTTGAGACCCTGCCGTATTATGACGGCCCGGTCCTGAAGTGAGGAATGACGACATGCTGACCGATACCGACAGGAAGTTTCTGCGGCTCGCCTACGAGGAGGCCAAGTCGGGGTACGACGAAGGCGGTTGCCCTATCGGTTCGGTGCTGGCCCGTGGCGATGTGCTTGTTTCGCAAGGCCGCAACCAGCGCGTCCAGAAGGGTGACCCGATAGCGCATGGCGAGATGGACGCACTGCGCAAGGCGGGCCGGCAGAAGACCTATCGCGACATGACCATCTATACCTCGCTGTCGCCTTGCATGATGTGTACCGGCACCATCATCCAGTTCGGCATCCCTCGCGTTGTCATCGGCGAAAACACAACCTTCGGCGGCAATGAGGAGTTTCTGCGCTCGAAGGGGGTCGAGGTGATCGTGGCGGACGATACCGACTGCATTGCGCTGATGACGAAGTTCATCGCCGAGAAGCCGGAACTGTGGAACGAGGACATCGCGGAAGAATAAGGACAACGGTAACCGGCCATCACCGGGCCTGACCCGTTGATCTCCCTGATTCAGATGCCTGGATCATGTCGGGACATGACGCGGATACCAGCCCCACTGGACGGGTGGCAGACTTTCAAGCATCATCAATCGCTTCCGAAGGCCCTGTGAGAGGATTTGTGCATGGCTGAGACGAAGCACATCGTGCTGAGTTCGCACCCGCCCAAGGGTGGCGCGAAAGGCCCCGTGATCAATTGGGGCGCGCGCACCGCCAGGGAGCGCGGGCCGGTGATCGGCAGCATGAACTCGCCGCAGCAACGCAATGTCATCGGTGTGCATTCCGGTGCCTACGGGCTGTACCGGGCGCTCGCCATTGCGTCCGGCAAGCTGGACCCGATCCACCGCCCAGACCTCACCAACACCTCGCCGCCGGTTACCATCGGCCCGTTTGGCCAGTGGTTCGACCCGTCAAAGATTGTCTCCATCGATCCGTGGGGCCACATGGTGGCTGACGAGTTCTCCGACGAACTCAAGGCCGGTTACGACATCCGCCCCACTATCGCCATCACCAGAGCGCGCATCCAGCTGCCGGAGATGAAGGATGCCATCCGGGCAGGCCGTGTGAAGCCTGACGGCAAGGTACTGATGGAAACCGGCGAAGCCAGTGTGACCAAGGCCGCGATTGAACCTGTGTGGTATCTGCCCGGCCTTGCCGAACGGCTGAACATCAAGGAAGGCGACCTGCGCCGGGCACTGTTCGAATACACCGGCCACATGTTCAACGAACTCGTCACCCGGCCAGACCTCAAGGTGTTCCTGCCCCCCATCGGGAACATCACGCTGTACATCTTCGGCGACGTGGAAGCGCTGTGGGACGGTGAGCGCGAAGTCGCCTGCCGGGTGCACGATGAATGCAACGGCTCTGACGTGTTTGGCTCCGACATCTGCACCTGCCGGCCCTACCTCACCCACGGCATCGAGGAATGCGTGAAGTCGGCGCAGGCCGGAGGCGCAGGGCTGATCGTCTACAACCGCAAGGAAGGCCGTGCGCTGGGCGAAGTGGTGAAATTCCTCGTATACAATGCCCGCAAGCGCAACCCGGCGGGCGACACGGCCGCCGCCTATTTCGAGAAGACCGAGTGCGTCGCGGGCGTGCAGGACATGCGCTTCCAGGACCTGATGCCGGACGTGTTCCACTGGCTCGGCATCAAGCGTATCCATCACTGGATCTCGATGTCCAACCTGAAGTTCGATGCGATGGCCGCGCAAGGCATCGAGATCGTCAGGCGGGTTCCAATCCCCGATAATCTCATTCCCGCCGACGCCAGCGTCGAAATGGATGCCAAGAAGGCAGCCGGGTACTTCATTGATGATACGGTGAAAGCGGCCGACGACCTGTCCAAACCTCAGGGGCGTGCGCTTGACAAGTACTGACGCAGCCACCGCCCGCTGGTTGCTGTCCCCGGAGGCAGTCAGGCAGCAGACGCGAGCGCTTTTTGATGTCGGGGTGGATGGCAAGCTTGCCCACTTCACCGTCCACCTCGACAAGCTTGACGATGCCGCGTCTCTGGTCTGCCTGGTGATCCGCGACAACTACCCTTCCCTGCATGTACCACCCCATGCGCGCTGGCGGCACTTCGTGATCGACGGCGAAGACCATTGGCAACAGATCGCTGCCACCGTCGAAGGCGATGCGATTGAGCGCGCGCGGATCGAGTGCGAGCTCGCTGTCGCGTCGGTGCTGCTGGACGCGGGTGCCGGGCCATTGTGGCAATACACAAGCGAGCGAATATCCCGGCCCCTGAAGCGATCCGAAGGTCTTGCCATCGCAAGCCTTGATGCCTTCTGCAACGGTGCGTTTTCATCAAGCGAAGCAAAGCCAATGCAAGCTGATGCAAACGGATTGAAGCAATTCGACGCGACAAAGCTGGCCGGATTATTTCAGGTGACTCGCGATAATCCGTTGGAGGGCCTCGAAGGCCGCGCTGCCCTGATCCAGCGCCTTGGCAAGCAGGTCGCAGCCCGCGCGGACGTGTTCGGCAATTCGAATCCCCGGCTGGGCAACATTGCCGATCATCTCCTGGCGCTGTCTGCCGGCGGCGTTCTTCCGGCACGCGACATCCTCACCACCGTGCTCGGCGTGCTCGGCCCGATCTGGCCGGGGCGGCTTGAACTGGCGGGCCACGATCTGGGCGACACCTGGGCGCACCCGCAAGCGCCCTCGCCCGGCCTCGTGCCGTTTCACAAGCTCAGCCAATGGCTGTCGTACTCGCTGTTCGAACCGCTGCAGCGCGCAGGGCTGGTCATCACCGGTCAAGATGCGCTGACGGGTCTGGCCGAATACCGCAATGGCGGACTGTTCCTTGATACCGGCGTCATCGCCTTGCGTGACCCGGCGCAAGCAAACGTTGCGCAGTCGCCCGGCAGCGAAATGGTGGTGGAGTGGCGTGCGCTGACTGTTGCGCTTCTCGATGAAATTGCAGGACGCGTTCGCGACCGGCTTGGCACCACGCCCGAGGTTATGCCGCTGGCATCGGTGCTGGAAGGTGGCACGTGGGCGGCTGGCCGGCGCATTGCCGCGGCAACACGCGAAGGCGGCGGCCCGCCCATTGCCATCGTTTCCGATGGATCAGTATTCTGAATTTGACACGCAGGCAGGAAGGCGACGCCCCATGAGCAACAATGTAACCGTCATCGATCACCCGCTGGTGCTGCACAAGCTCAGCCTGATGCGCGACAAGGAAACGCCTTCGGCTGTGTTCCGCAAGCTGCTCAACGAAATCTCGCTGCTGCTGGCCTACGAGGTGCTGCACGACCTGCCGCTGGAACTGCGGCCCATCGAAACGCCCGTCACATCGATGGACGCGCCTTTCCTGTCCGGCAAGAAGCTTTGCTTTGTGTCAATCCTGCGGGCCGGCAACGGCTTGCTGTCGGGCATGATGGACCTGGTGCCATCGGCCCGCGTTGGTCACATCGGGCTGTACCGTGACCCTGAAACACTTGCAGCCGTGGAGTACTACCTCAAGCTGCCCGACGATATCGAGCATCGGCCCGTGGTACTGGTTGATCCGATGCTGGCCACCGGCAATTCGGTGTCTGCGGCCATCGACCGGGTCAAGCAGGCCGGTGCGAAGGACATCCGGTTCGTGTGCCTGCTGGCAGCGCCCGAAGGCATCGCCCATCTGCAGCATGCGCACCCGGACGTGCAGGTGTTCACGGCCGCCATCGACAGCCACCTGAATGACCACGGCTACATCGTGCCGGGCCTGGGCGACGCGGGCGATCGCATGTTCGGCACGAAGTAGCCGGCCCTCAGGCCGCCTGGCAGTCGCTGCAGATGCCGCGCAGTTCGATCGTCGTCTTCTTCAGGGCAAACCGCGCTTCGGTTGCCAGATGTTTCAAGCGCCTGGTGAGGGCGTTGTCGGTGATTTCCTTCACCTGGCCGCACTTCTCGCAGATCATGAACGCCATCGTTGCATGGTCATCGCAACCGGGATGGCGGCAGGCAACGAACGCGTTGAGGCTTTCAAGCCGGTGGACAAGACCAAACTCGACCAGCTTGTCGAGCGCACGATAAACCTGCAGCGGCGCGCGGAAGCCATGATCGCGCAACTGGTCAAGGATGGTGTAGGCGCTGAGCGGACCGTCCGACTGGCTCAAGGCCCCCATGACCAGCGCCTGGTTTTTCGTCAGGTCAGATGTCGCGTGCACATGCTCGTTCATGGGCGTGTCCCTTTCTGGATTTCATTGGCTGGCTTGTCCGGCCCGGCAGGTGCTAGCGGCGACCGCGTGAACACCGGCAGGATGGACAGGACGAACAGTGCCAGTGCCGCCACCACGATACTTGGACCGGCCGGTGTGTCCCATTCAAGTGATCCGAACAGCCCACCGATGACGGCTACGGCACCGACCCCGGCAGCCAGCAAGGCCATGACCTCCGGGCCTGATGCAAACCGCCGGGCGGTTGCGGCGGGAATGATCAGCATGGCCGTGATCAGCAGGACCCCAACGATCTTCATGGATATGGCGATAACCGCCGCCATCAACAACATGAAGATGATGTTAGCCCTTTCAGGGTTCATTCCTTCTGCCTCAGCCAGTTCCCGGTTGACCGTTGCTGCGAACAGCGACCGCCAGATTGCCGCGAGAACGGCCAGCACCAGCGCACCGCCCAGCCAAATGACGACGATATCGGTTTTTGACACCGCCAGGATATCGCCGAACAGGAACCCCATCAGGTCCATGCGGATCCACGTCATGAAGGCAAGGACGACCAGACCAAGCGCCAGTGCCGAGTGGGCCAGCAGTCCAAGCAAGGCATCCGCCGACAGCGACGCGCGTTTCTGCAGCAACAGCAGCGCAAGCGACACGCACGCCGACACAGCAAACACGGCCAGGGTGATGTTGACCTCGAAAAGGAAGGCCAGTGCCACGCCCAGCAAGGCTGCGTGCGAAAGGGTATCGCCGAAGTAGGCCAGCCTGCGCCACACGATGAAGCAGCCAAGGGGTCCTGCGACCAGCGCCACCCCTATGCCGGCCAACAGGGCGCGGGTGAAGAAATCATCAAGCATCATGCCGCTCCTTGTCATCGGAGTGGTGATGGCCATCTTCCGGGTGACAATGTTCGGTAATGGCGCCATTTGCATGCTTCACCCGGCCATCGGGCAAATGGGTGTGGTCATGATGGTGCTCATAGACCGCCAGCGTCGAGGCAGCGCGCGCGCCAAACAGCGCCTTGTATTCAGGGCTCGACGCAACCGTGGTCGGCGTACCGGAACAGCAGACATGTCCGTTCAGGCAGATCACGCGGTCTGTTGCGGCCATTACCACATGCAGGTCATGGGAAATCAGCAGGATGCCGCATTGAAGCTCGTCCCTTATGTGCTTGATCAGGTCATACAGCACGATCTCGCCGGTGAAATCGACGCCCTGTACAGGTTCATCGAGGACCAGCAAATCGGGCTTGCGGGCCATGGCGCGGGCCAGCATCACCCGCTGGAACTCCCCGCCGGACAGGTTGCGGACTTCCGCCCCCGCCAGGTGGCTGATGCCCGTCGCCGCCATCGCCGCACCGGCTTCGCGGTCGCTGACATGGCCCGTGAGCCGCATGAACCGGGTGACCGTGAGAGGCAGTGTCCAGTCGATGGCCAGTTTCTGCGGTACATAAGCGACCCGCAAACCCGGCTTGCGCCCTACCCGGCCTTCATCAGGCTTGAGAATGCCAAGCGCCATCTTCGCCGTGGTTGACTTGCCGGAGCCGTTGGGTCCGATCAACGTAACGATCTCGCCCACATCCACTGCCATCGAAACGGCACGCACCAGCCACCTGCCGGCACGGTGAATGCCGGCATTATCGAGTGTGACGAGGGCTTCCTGTTTCGTGAGCATGAGTTCCTGGAACTCTGAGATTGATTCACCGATTGAGGACTTGCAACCGTATATCGCACACGTTATACAATTACGCAATCTTGTAACGAGATAACGTCACACGCCCCTCAATACCACAGACCACCGGAGTTCGCTCATGCGTCGCACCAAGGCCCTCTTGATCGCTTCCACTTTGCTTGCCGCTTCCGCGCTTTCCGCCCAGGCAGAGGTCAAGGTCGTATCTTCCATCAAGCCGGTTCACTCGCTTGTGGCAGCGGTGATGGACGGCGTTGGCGTGCCGGGGCTCATTATTGAGGGTTCCGGCTCGCCCCACACCTATGCCCTGAAGCCGTCGCAAGCGCAAATGCTGGAATCGGCCAATGTGGTGTTCTGGGTTGGACACGAGCTCGAAGCGTTTCTCGAAAAGCCCATGCAAACCGTTGGTGCCAAGGCCAAATCGGTAGAGCTGGTTGATGCCCATGATCTCGTGAAACTGGGTTTTCGTGAAGGTGGCCCGTTTGAAAAACACGACCACGGGGACGAAACTGGCCACGAAGGCCATGACCACGACAAGAAGGCCAAGGCCAAGCATGACCACAGCCATGACCACGACAAGAAGGCCAAGGCCAAGCATGACCACAGCCATGACCACGACAAGAAGGCCACAGCAGGCCACGATGGTCACGATCATGGTGAGTTCGATCCACACGTCTGGCTCGACCCGGTTAACGCCAAGGCCATGGTTCACGAAATCGAAGAGGCGCTTGTTGCTGCTGACCCCGCCAACGCCGACAGATACAAGGCCAACGCAAAGGCTACGATGGCGAAACTGGATGCCCTGGTTGCCGAGGTGACCGCTGAGCTGGAACCGGTCAAGGGCAAGGGATTCATCGTCTTCCACGATGCCTACCAGTACTTCGAGACGAGGTTTGGCGTTGCTGCTTCAGGCTCCATCACGGTGTCTCCTGAAGTCATGCCGGGGGTCGAACGGATCACTGAAATACGCGCGCGCGTGCAGGAACTGGGTGCAGCTTGCGTATTTGCCGAGCCGCAATTCGAGCCAAAGCTGGTTTCGACGGTAACCGAAGGGTCAAAGGCCAAGTCGGGCATCATCGATCCGCTTGGCGCTGAACTTGAAAGTGGCCCGGACCTCTATTTCCAGCTGATCCGCAACATGGCTGCTTCGATCAGGACGTGTCTGTCTGAGGCAAGTTGAAAACCGGGAAACTGATGCGGGCGTCCGGGGGCGCCCCTTATTTTTACCTCTCTTTGTAATGTAATAACATAAGACAATGCTTGAACCACATCCCTTCCGTGGCTGTTCGGCAGAGTCATCCATCCCGACACCGGAAACATCACAATGTTAGACGTTGCAATTGTGGGAGGCAGCTTTGCTGGTGTTACTGCCGCGTTGCAGCTGGCGCGTGCGAGCCGGTCAGTAGTGGTGCTGGACACAGGGGCGCCACGCAACCGGACCTCTGAGGGCGCGCATGGCGTGGCCGGATGGGACGGCGTAGCACCAGCCGAGATGCTCGCCCGTTTCCGGTCTGACCTTGAGCGTTATCCCAGCGTCAGTATTCGTCAAGGCGCTGTCACGGCCGCAAGTGGCAGCGAGGATGCCTTCATGTTGATCATAGACGGCGACGAGCAGGTTTTTGCGCGCCGTATTGTTCTGGCGCATGGCGTTCGCGACATCCTGCCCTATATCCCGGGCCTGGCTGGCGGTTGGGGCCGGCGCGTCCTGCACTGCCCCTATTGTCACGGCTATGAAGTCAAGGGCGGATCGCTGGCGGTGCTGGCTGTCCATTCAATGAGTGCGCATCAGGCACTGCTGTTGCGGGCAGACTTCAGCGACAAGGTCACACTGCTGACCGGCGGCATGAACGGGTTCGACATCGACACGCTGGGCAGGGCCGGGGTCACTGTCGACAGTAGAGGCATTGAAGCGGTTGAGGCCGACGAAAATGGAATTGACCTGCAGCTCAGCGACGGATCCAGCGCACGCCATGCGGCACTTTTTCTGGGTCCCAGCACCACACTCGCCGGCAGTCCCGCCGAGCAACTGGGTTGCGCCCAGAGCGAGGGTCCAATGGGCCCGTTCGTCAGGATTGGCGCGATGGCCCAAACCAGTGTTGCCGGTGTGTTCGCTGCCGGTGACGTAGCGCGGGCGATGCCCAACATCAATTTCGCGCTGGCCGATGGCGCACAGGCCGGCGGCGCCTGCCACGGCTCGCTGGTCTTCCCCCACTTTGTGCAGCCGCTTGTCGAGGACACTCAATCATGACCCAATGCCGCCTGCCCGTCACTGTGCTTTCCGGCTTCCTGGGTGCTGGCAAGACCACGCTGCTGAACCATATCCTCAACAACCGCGAAGGCATGCGCGTCGCGGTCATCGTCAACGACATGAGCGAGGTCAACATTGACGCAAGCCTGGTGCGTGATGGCGGCGCCAACCTTTCCCGCACCGACGAACAACTGGTGGAAATGACCAATGGCTGCATCTGCTGCACCCTGCGCGACGACCTGCTAAAGGAAGTCAGGCAGCTCGCTGCGCAGGGCCGCTTCGATCACCTGCTGATTGAATCAACCGGAATCTCGGAGCCGTTGCCGGTGGCATCGACCTTCGAGTTCCGCGATGAAAACGGGGCGAGCCTGTCCGACGTGGCGCAGCTTGATTCCATGATTACTGTTGTCGATGCAGCGAACCTTCTCCAGGACTACGCCTCAAGCGATTTCCTTCGTGACCGGGGCAAAACCATGGGTGACGAGGACAACCGCACGCTGGTCGACCTGCTGGTGGACCAGATGGAGTTTGCCGACACCATCATCCTCAACAAGGTGTCAGCGACGTCCCAGGGCAACCTTGATGCAGCCCGCAA
Organism: uncultured Anderseniella sp.; assembly: GCA_964390445.1. GTDB lineage: Bacteria > Pseudomonadota > Alphaproteobacteria > Rhizobiales > Aestuariivirgaceae > Anderseniella. The sequence continues at coordinate 30,626 of CAYMJJ010000008.1, read as the reverse complement.
GATCATCAGGGCGCTCAATCCCGATGCGATAGTGATCGAAACGGACTTTTCCCGGGTACCGTTGAGCGAGGTTCTTGGCACCGGACGCTTCGACTTCGACAAGGCCCAAGAGCATCCGCTGTGGTACAAGGAACTGAACGGCTTTGCTGGCCACGTGCCGGAAACCGAAGAGTATGGCATCCGTTCGTTTGTCTACCGGGCGCGCCAGCCGTTTGACCCCACAAGGCTGAAGGCTTTCATCAACCGTCCTTGGCCAGGCGTGGTGCGCGCGAAGGGCTTCTTCTGGCTGGCGACGCGCCCCCGCTTTGTCGGTGAGCTTTCCATGGCAGGTGCGTTGGTGCGTACCGAAAAGCGCGGGCTGTGGTGGTCAGCGGCGCCGAAGGAATATTGGCCTGAAGATCCGTCCTGGTACAAGTCAATGCAACCCTACTTCGACTCGACTTGGGGTGATCGGCGTCAGGAACTGGTGTTCATCGGCTGCGACCCGATGGACCAGCAGGCTATAACCCGCGACCTTGATGCATGCCTGGTGCCGGCACCGGCGTTTCTGCCTGACATGTGGAGCACCCTGCCCGACCCGTTTCCCGCATGGGAGACGGCAGCTCAATGAGCTATCACCGGCAAACCGTTCGCAACGTTGGCGTCGGAGTGGGCATCGCCGACAGCCTGGAAGGTATGAACCTCATTCACACGCGCGGCGCTGCTGCCGTCATCTGGCGGCGCCAACCTGCGCGCGAGTTTCAAGCCTGGGTTGACGGACTTGACCCTGCGTACCTGCCAGTTGCCCGCCTGGTTTTACCGGTCGCGTCGGTGCGCGCGGCAGTAATCCACCTGTGCGACCGCACCGGTATGCCTTCGGGCGAGCATCGCGAAGTGCTTGCCGACGACATCGCGGCACTGGCAGATGCTTTTGCTACAATCATGACAACGCCCTACCTTCGGCTCCGGCTCGAATGCGTTGATGACAATGCCTGCTGCAAGTTCCATATCGACGCGGTAACCGCGCGACTGGTTTGTACCTATCGCGGCATCGGCACCCAGTACGGCATCTCGACCGACGGGGAACAGCCAAAGCGCGTGTTCACCGTTCCAACCGGAGCACCGGTCATCCTGCGCGGCACGCTGTGGCCTGATCCGCCACAGTCCGGCCTGCTGCACCGTTCACCGCCCATTGAAGGCACCGGCGAGACAAGGCTGGTGCTGGTGCTTGATCCGGTGAACGAGCCATCTACAGCCTGACGCGCCAAACCATGCCTGGAGGCCGCACCGGCCTGTGAACACATCCTGATTTCACCGAGGGAACGTAGCGGCACCCCCGGCGTTTCATCTGCATGGAACAGGTACAGTTATGGCTGTCCGAACCGGACCGGCTGCTTCACATCTTCATATCCTGCGTGGTGTTCTACGTTTTCATCGTGGCACTCACTCGGGTATCCGGCAAGCGTACCACCGCCAACATGAACAATTTCGACTGGATCATCAACGTCAGCATCGGGTCAACGATGGCGTCGGGTATCCTGCTCAACAACGTCTCGATGATCGACGCGATGTTCGCTGTCGCCATACTTGCCGGGGTTCAATATCTGACTACCTGGGGCACGGTACGCTCAAGCCGGTTCGCCCGCCTCGTCAAGCCAGATCCGCGGCCCTTGTTGCGCGGCGGCAACGTGCTCGAAGCCGAATTGAAACGAGAGCGCATTACCGAGGCCGAATTGAGATCGGCGATACGCCGTGCAGGGCTGGTCCGCTTCGATGCAGCAGAGTGGGTGGTCCTGGAGACCGATGGGCAATTTTCGGTGATCGAACGCAAGGAACATGCGTCGGCACCGGCTGAACTGATGGATGGGGTGATACCAGCGCGCTCGGCGCCGGCCGATATGGCTCAGAAGGACGGCAGTCAACAAGCAGGAAAGGATGCATGAAGGCAATGGAACCCCGCCACACTCTGGAAGGCAGTTCGATTGGCGCCGTGAATCCCGTTCCAAACGGCCGCACAGGTCACAACTTGCTGACAAAGGATGATCACGTGGGGATGGTCGGACAACTGCCGGATGACCTGTGGCGCCAAGTCAGCGAAGTTTGCTCCGAGGTTCGCATGCTGGGCCCGCGCGAGAAGTTGTCGAAGGCCGGTGAACCGATCACCCACAGTGCGCTCCTTCTGGACGGGCTGATGGCGCGCTACCTGTCCGGCACGACTGGCCTTTCCGATAATCTACTCACCGTCGCCTTGCAGGTGCCCGGTGATTTCGTTGACCTGCACGGGCTGCCTCTAGGGCGGCTGGACCACGACGTGCGCACCGTTACAGCAGCGCGAATTGCGCTGTTCCCGCATGAAGCGCTTGAAGCCATCATGGTCAACACCGAATACGCGCGTGCCCTGTGGCGGCTGACCATGGTTGATGCGGCGATTCACCGGCACTGGACGTATCGGTGCGGACGGTTGCGCGCGCTGGCCTCGGTAGCCGACTTCCTGTGCGAGATGGACCTGCGTATGCGGATGTGCGACCGCCACGAGGGCGACCGGTTCCCGTTGAAACTGATGCAGTCCGACATCGCGGAGGTTTCCGGGCTGTCCACCGTTCACGTCAACCGCGTCATGAAGGAGCTTCGCGATGCGGGCCTTTGCACGGTCAAGGATGGCGTCGCCCACATTCACGACAGGGACAAGCTGCGGCAGATTGCTGGCTTTGACCCGGGCTATCTGTATTTGCCGGCATCGCCCCCGGCCAATCCCCTCAACGGCCTCTGACGACCGCGACTTTCACCGGCGTGGCCGACAACCAGGCGAGCCCCGCATTACCAACGAGATCGCCCACCACCCGGTCCCTTGGTGTCAGCAAACGCGCCAGCGCCATTGGCCAGCTCCGGGGGAATTTCGATTACCAGTCCAGATGAAGGGATTTTTTGGAACAAGCCGTCGCGGAGGCTGTTCGGGTGACGACAACCAACAACAAAGGAGTAGACCTATGCGATTCAAGATTTCACTCATCACGTCCAGCTTCCTGGCCGGCATTGCAATGACAGCGCTTGCCGCACCGGCGTCGGCGCTCGACGCGCAAGTTTCGACCGACCTCAACATGCGAATGGGTCCTGGAACCCGCTATCCTGTGGTCGACACCATCCCTCAAGGTCGCGAAGTGCGCGTATACAACTGCGTGGACGGCTATGACTGGTGCGACGTTCGGTGGGGCCGCGACCGCGGCTGGGTTTTCGCTGACTACCTGCGCTTCCGCCGTGATGGCAACTGGAGAACAGTGCCGGATTGGGGCGCGCGCGTTGACCTGCCGATCATCAGCTTCTCCCTGGGTGACTATGCCCACCGCCACTATCGCGGGACGCGATACTACGACCGTATCAGGAACTGGGCCCGAGACCGGGACGTCACCTTCCGGGTGAACCTCGGCGACCGTGACTGGAACCGGGACCGGGATCGCGATGACCGTGATGCAAATCGCGGAGACCGTGACTGGGACCGCGACCGGGACAGGAACCGCGGAGGCCGCCAAACCGGCGATAGTGCCGGCGCCAACGCGGATGCTGACGCTACCACTCGCAATGACAGCATGAATCCTGGCCCTGACGATACCAGTGCGAGCACCAATGCAGGCCCGGGCAACAATAATGCCAGTTCCAATGCGGGTCCTCGCAGCAGTAACGCCAACCCCAATGCTGGGCCGGGCAATAACAACGCCAGCGCCAGGGCGCGGGCAAAACAACAGGACGAGGAGACGGAAGGGGTCGAGCAGGACTAGCGATCTTCGACGTTTCCCGAGAATGGCAGGCCGGGCAATGTCCGGCCTGCTTTCCTTCAGTCCAACCCGACCGCTGCGTCCAACAGGTACGAGACCAATGCCCATGACCAACGACCCGCAGCACGACGACAAGGCAGGTCAACCGCCGGTCAACGAACCAGGCGACAAGACCAGCAAGCAGCAACTCAGGGATGCGATCGTTCGTGGCCAGTCGGCCTCGGCCGCAGTACGCCGGCACGCTGCAGTTCAGAAGGGCCTGACCGGCGACAAGGTGCCCGGCTTTGACCCCTCTGCTGCGCCAATGGAAACCGATGCAGAAGCCGGAGGCGCCACGACGCTGGCGTATCCCGCTCCAACGCCAGGTCTTGATGACATTCCACCTCAGACTGACGCGAACTCCAGTAACCATGGCAGCGCGATGCGACCCTTCGAGTCAGAAGCGCGTGAAGGCGCTTACCGGTTGAAGATTGTCCTATTCGCTGTCGCTGCCATTGTTTTGCTGCTGGGCATTGCAGCGTTCATGCTTGTTGGATTGTGACCCCCCAATTGCAGGAGACGCCGCCCCGGTGGGGGCGACGCCAATTCAGGTCTAGCTGTTGATACGGCTACCGTTGTTGCCCTTTGCGACCGACTCGTCAGACTTCGTACTGCCCGATTGCGAGCCAGTGGTTCTGCCCTGATTGATGCGCAGGTTGTTCTGCACATGCTTGACGCCCGACACGGTCTCAGCCAGATCTTCGGCATGACGCTTGGCAAAACGCTCTTCGACCTTGCCGTCGAGGGTAACTTCGCCGTTCTTGCACGAAACCTCGATCTCGGAAGCATCGAGGTGGCTGTCGTCGCTCAGGCAGTCGCTGACGTCTTCGCGGATGCGGTCGTCTGAGCGTGTGTAGTTCTTGGGGCCTCTCCCACGGTGATCGCGGTTACGACGGCGCTCAGCGTCGTCATCTCCGAACCATGATGCGACCTCGTCACCTGCGCGTTCAAAGAACCCGCGCTCACGTCCGCCTTGCCCGCGGTATTCGCCGCGATAGCCGGAGCGGCCACCACCATAATTGGTACCGGCACCGGAATCATCGGGCCAGTATCCGTCGCCGGTATACCCTCCCGCACCGGACCAGTAATCGGGCCTGTAGTAGTTGATACCGGGTCGATCACGGCCTCGATCCCCATACACATTCTGGCCGCCATAGCGCCGGTATTCATGGCGCTCGCGCTCATCCATCCAGCCGGGCTGTGACCACTGGTCATTCTGGTGGTTGCGCGAACCGCCATGCCCGCGCTGGTAGTCATCGTCACTGCGGCCAAAGCGGTTGCTGCGGCTTTCGCGCCTGTCATCATCGTCATATGCAGGGCGGGACCGATTGTCATGGTCCGAACCTGCCTGACGGCGCCTGTCGTCCATGCGCGCACTGCCGTAGTAGTCATCGTCTTGCCGCGCCCGTGAGTCGTCGTAGCTGTTGTCCAGGCTCTGGTACTCACGCCACCGCTCATTCTCAAACTGGTCTCCGCGATTGCGGGTGCCTCGTTCCCTTTCCATAGGCATTTCGTCTGTCTCCTTTTGAAGTGAAGTCCGATCAGACCCGATCATCGGGACTTGCACCTCAAACTGCGGCTGACTTGCTTTGTTCCGGCGCGCAGGTCGAAAAAACCAGATAGCTTCTTCACCGTCGTGGCGGTAGCAAGGCAGCCGGCAATTCTAGCGAAACATGCCCATTTTTGCCCTGAAAAGACCGTGATCAGGCGCACGAGAGTTTGCTTTCACCCCGATTTTTTGCTACCCGCATGACACAATATTTGTTAGGCGAACCATGAACGATCATCGGATTCCCAATACTGATTTGTCCGATGAGGATGCGGAGCTTCCAAGGGATATTCGCCTTCTCCTGACTGAGATCGAAAGCGAGCCGGTTCCGCAAAGATTGCTGGACCTCGCGGTCAAGCTGCAGGAAGTGCTGCGCGAGCGCAAGCAATCCACTCCCCAGTCCTGATTACAGGAACCGTACCCGCCCCTGACGCATTGTCTTGACAAGGACGTCAAACTGGCTCTCCACGAACTGGAACAGGAGGCGAAACATGCCCATCGTCAGCGATGAGGCCCGCAGAGAATCTGCAACAGAATCCGAAATAGTTTCACTGATTCCTGCCTTGCGCGCCTTCGCCCGGACGTTTTACGGCAACCCCAGTGATGCGGATGACCTTGTACAGGACACCCTCATGAAAGGCATCGCAAAGATTCATCAATACACCCCAGGTACGCGACTCAAATCCTGGCTGTTCACCATCATGCGCAACACCTTTTACAACCGCATCTCTGTAGCGAAACGCGAAGTTCCGGGTCTTGCGGAGTGCGCATCTTCCCGTCCAGCAGTTCACGCCACCCAGGAATGGTCAGCACGAGGGCGCGACGTTGCAAAGGCATTGCGGAGGATGCCAGCCGACCAGCGTGAAATCATCGTGCTGATTGGTGTGCTGGGAACCAGCTACGAGGACGCTGCTAAGATTTGCGGGTGCGCCGTCGGCACGGTAAAGAGCAGGCTTCACCGTGCGCGGTTGCGGTTGCTGGCTGAACTGGGCGAGGAGTCGCCTCAGTCTAGCCTCGAAGACCGCGATGTCTATCTGCTCGACGATGCCCACAACAGCCAGTGCAAGATGTGAATGTCAGCCCTCCCCGCGTGGAACATTTCAAAGCTTGAGCTGTTAGCTCGGTAACCGAAATTGCGGGAGGCTTGTCCGATGCCGCGCGTCGTCAAGATACTTATCCAGGAGACCATTACCGGCAGCGTTTTTGGCGTCGTCCTGCTGGTCTTGTGGGCGGTTACCGACCGGACAGGAATGGCGCAGTCCCTGCTGAAGCTTCCAGTGCCTTTATTAGTTCCCGTCGTACTTGGAGGCCTGTTGCCGTTTGCAGTGTCGTACGCGGCGACGGGTCTCGAACTGCGCGCGCGATACGGTGATGAGTAGAACAGGGATGACTGATGGAGACCGTTCAGAAAAAGCAGCCCGGCGTTGAAGCCAGGATGTCACCGGAACCGGATTACGAGCCTCGCTACCCGGGCTCCGGCCGATTGAAGGGCAAGCGCGTCATCATAAGCGGTGGCGATTCTGGCATCGGCCGCGCCGTCAGCCTTCTGTTTGCCCGTGAAGGCGCTGACCTGTCCATTGCCTATGGGGCCGAGTGGGAACGCGAAGACGCCCGCAAGACGCAAGACCTGGTCGAGCGTGAAGGCGGCCAGGTGTGCCTTCACCGCGGCGACATTGGCGAAAAGTCATTCTGCGACCAATTTGTGAATGATACTGCTGATGTGTTGGGCGGCATCGATATCGTGATCTGCAACGCTGCTGAGCAACACGCGCGCGAAGACCTGACCAGCATCACCGATGAACAACTGAAGCGCACCTTCACTACCAACGTGTTTGGCCAGTTCTATCTCGTCCAGGCGGCGATGCCCCATCTTGACGACAAGGCCGCGATCATCTGCACGACATCCGTGACAGCCTATCGCGGTCAGGACCTGCTGCTCGATTACTCTGCCACAAAGGGTGCCATCCTGACCTTTGTACGCGCGCTGTCGCACAAACTTGCCCCACGCGGCATTCGCGTCAATGGGGTGGCACCGGGACCAATCTGGACACCGCTCATCCCGTCGTCATTTCCGCCCGACAAGGTTCAAAGCTTCGGCAAGAGCAGCCCGTTGGGCCGCCCCGGCCAGCCCAACGAGGTGGCACCCTGCTTCCTGTTCCTGGCCTGTCAGGATTCAAGCTACATGACCGGACAGGTGCTACACCCCAACGGCGGTGAAGCTGTTGCAAGCTGAAGCCCGCAGCGTCAGCCGTTGGCGTCGCTCACAGCCTTTTCCAGCTTGTCGATGCGGGCATGCGTCAGGCCAATCGGATTGGGCACGTTGACATCCTTCCAGTTACGTTCGAGCGCACTGGCAATTGAATACGCCTGGGGAGATTTCACGCTCTTCAGTTCATCCCAGTTTACCGGCACTGCAACCGGCGCACCGGGCCTTGCACGCAACGAGAATGGCGCAATCGCGGTAGCGCCGCGTTCGTTCCTCAACCAGTCGATGAAGATGCGCCCCTTGCGCTTGGTCTTGGACATATCGGCAGTAAACCGCTTGGGTTCGGTCTGGGCCATAAACTTAGCAAAGACTTGCGCATAGAGCTTGGCCGTATCCCACTCGGCTATTCGTCTCAGCGGCGCAACCACGTGAATGCCCTTGCCCCCGGACAGCAGTGGCCAGGTGCCGACGCCCAGATCCTCGAGCCGGTCGCGCAGGTCATACGCCGCCGAAACAACGTCGGACCAGCCCAGCCCCTCGTCAGGATCCAGGTCGAACACAAGCCGGTCAGGGCTTTCCAGGTCATCAATCCTTGAACCCCAGATGTGAAATTCCAGCGTTCCCATCTGGGCTGCCCCCACAAGCCCGCGGGCTGACGTCACATACATGTAAGGTTCCCTGTTGCCATCGCTTTCGGTGACGTCGACGGACTTGATGGCATCAGGAAAGCCCTTTGTCGCATGCTTCTGGAAAAACCGTTCGCCGGACAGCCCTTCCGGCAGCCGCACCAGCGACAACGGGTGGTCCGCTGCGGTAGACAGCAACCGGTCGGCTACTTGGTCATAGTATCTGGCGACTTCCAGCTTGGTAATGCCTTCGTCGGGGTAGACGGCTCGCTCAGGGCTGGAGATGGATATGCCTGACACGACAGGCGTATTATCGGACATTGTTTCAGGTTCCAGTTCCACGGTTCGTGCGGGCTTGTCCTCTCGAACCCCCTTGAAAACGGCATGGCGAAGGCGGCCATCAGCGGTCATTTCGGCGTACTCCACCTCTGCAACCAGTTCGGGCGCTACCCAACGGACACTGCGCACTTCGCTGCGTTCTGCGTTCACGGGCGCTGTTTTCCGGGCCCGGCTGGTGAGCTCGTCCGCGATCTCGGCCATCTGCCCGTCGTCGAAGCCGGTGCCCACCTTGCCGACGTACTCCAACTGTCCCTTGCGATGAACACCAAGCGCAAGCGAGGCGAACGCCCTGCTCTTCTTGTCGCTCTTCTGCCAACCCACGATCACGAACTCGTCGCGCCGGCGGCACTTGATCTTCAACCAGTCCTTCGTGCGGACATGCCTGTAGGCGGCTGCCGTACGCTTGGCGATCAACCCCTCCCCGCCCGCCTTGCAAATGGCGTCAAACGTCCCGGTGGCATCATTCTCGATCAGCGGCGACAGTTGTACCTGGCCCAGGGGCGGAACCGGCTTAATTACCTTTTCAAGCTGCTTGCGGCGTTCGGTAAGCGGCTTCGATGTCAGGTCCTTTCCGTCAACACTCAGCATGTCGAAGGCATAGAAACTGAACGGACCGCCCTGCTTTATGGCCTGCTGCAAGGTCGAGAAACCCTGAAGCCCGGCCCCGGCGACGATTTCACCGTCAATGAGTGCACTGTCGCAGTCGGCCTCAGCAAAGCCATCCAGCAGGCTGGCGAACCGGTCGCTCCAGTCCAGCCCGCTGCGGGTATAGATGCGCGGGCCGCCCTTGCCCAAGGCTGCAAGTGCGCGATAGCCGTCGAACTTCAACTCATGCCACCAGGCGTCTCCGTCCACCATATCGTCAGATGTTGTAGCGAGTTGGGGCCTGAGAAACCCGGGCAGCTTGCCAGCACGTTCGTGGACCACCGGCGCCGCATCAGAGGTGATCTCGCGCATGGTGCGATTGGTCGCCACTGAACGTACATAACGCGCCACCGGGTCGCGCTTGCCGGCGGCCTCGTCGTCCTGCTTGATGAGCAGCCAGTTCTCCCGCTTCTCGCCGGTGTTCATGCGCACCAGGTGCCAGTTGCCGGTCAGCCTGTGCCCGTGCAGGCGAAAGCTCAGGTGACCCTTCCTCAAACCCTTGCCAACAGGGTCCAGCGGCTGCCAGTAGCCGATATCCCACAGCATCACCGTGCCGGCACCATAGTTACCTTTCGGGATGGTACCTTCAAAGCCCAGATAATCCAGTGGGTGATCCTCGGTCCGGACGGCTAAACGCTTGTCTTTGACATTGAGTGACGGACCGCGTGTGACCGCCCAACTCAGTAGCGCGCCGTCCCACTCCAGCCGCAGGTCAAAGTGCTTGCGCGTGGCGTCATGCCACTGAACCCCGTAGCGCAGGGCAAGACCCGTTGCCGACGATTGTCCTTGCGGTTCCGGTGTCGCCCCGAAATCACGCATCTCCAGATATCGGTCGAGCCGTGCCATCTCACGCCTTCTTCCTGGACTTGCCAGACTTCGGATCCGATGTCTTCTTCAGGCTTTCCCTGAGGGCCGACATCAGGTCAACGACATTGTCAGCCCTTGGCGCTTCGTCACTGTCTGAGGTGGTGGCGCGCGGGGTCTTGCGGTTCTTCCGCTTGCGCTCGATCAAGTCGCGCAAGGCCTTGTCATAATTGTCCGCAAACGCTTCGGGTTTGAACGGGGCTGACTTCTTGAGAATCAGCTCTGTGGCCACGTTCAGCAGGTCCTTGTCAGCCGGATCATCCTCGATCGACGAGAAGAGCGGCTCTGCGCTGCGAATCTCATCCTCGTAGTGAAGCGTTTCGAGGAGCAATCCATCACCACATGCCCGGATGGCACACAGGTATTCCTTGCCACGCATGGTAAGCTGACCAAGCCCTGCCTTGCTTTCCTGGCGCAGCGCATCCCGCACCACCCGATAGGCATCCTCGGCAAGATCATCGGTCGGGACAACGTAGTAGGGCTTGTTGTAATAAAGCGGCGCAATCTCGTCCTGCTTGACGAACTGCACCAGCTCGAGGGTTTTTCGCGTCTCGAGCTTGATCGCATTGATCTCCTCGGGATCGAGCAACAGGTACTCGTTATCGGACGTCTCGTATCCTTTGAGGATATCTTCGGTCTTCACCGGCCCGATGCCAGCTACTGTTTTCTCGTAACGCACCGGCTTGCCGGACGGGCCGTGAATCTGGCGAAACGAAATCCGCGCGCCCGACTGCGTGGCCGAATGGATCTCCACCGGGATTGCGACAAGAGACAGGCGCAACTGCCCTTTCCAGATGGCGCGTGAAGCCATTGAAGCCTCCTTGGGCGTGCAAGGCCTGGTGTGTCCTAGACGCGACCCATCAACACGAGGATGATGAGGATGATCAGGATCAGGCCAAGGATGCCGCCGGGCGCATAACCCCAACCGCGACTGTAGCCCCACGTCGGCAATGCGCCGATGAGCATGAGAACCAGGATGATGATAATGATTGTCGTCACGGACATGGAGCAATCTCCTTGGGCTTTTCGGCAGTTGGCGGATGCCACTGCTTCGGTGTCGATAACGCTTCCGTGAGGTGACAGGTTCCCGAGTTCCGCAGTTCCATCTGGCAGGAAGGCCAGCGCCATCGGCGACAGATTGGTGCGGGCGATAGCGTCGCAAATGCTTGCGGGCAGTCAATCGTGAGTTGCCGGAACTGCAACAGCTTGGCAAACGTTGAGGTTACAGACTGTTGGAAAATCAGTCGTCCCGCGGCATTCACGCCATCGTAACAGGCCGGGTATTCCCGGCCGGTCATGGCATGAAAACCGGAACTTCCGGAGGAGATCGTCATGGCTGGCGTCTAGACCATCGCCCAGACGAAAGACAAGACGAAATGCAATGCGACCCTGAACGTGGCCGCTACTGCCCGTGAGTGCAAGAAGTCTCAGCCCAAGCCTCTCGTGGAAGACAAACCACGCAACAACCCGAGTGATCCGGCTGACTTCGACTACAAGGGCCGTTTCGAGCCGACTTGAAGGTCGAGGCCCTGCCCGTATCGGGATAGAAGCAGCGTCAGCGGCGCCGGACGAGGCAATCGCGTTCACCTGCCGCAATCAGCTTGTTGCATAACTCGGTCGCGGCCTGCTTCGATTGCATCGGCCCCATTCCAAGACGATAGAACGTACCGCTTGCTCCAAGGTTGGTCTGCTGAACCGAGGGTGGCAGGTTGCCAACGAGGTTCGCATGGCGGGCCTTGAGCTGCTGGTACTGGGTCATCGCCTCACCTTCAGACCGGTACGCTGCAAGCTGGATAACGTATCCGGTATCGCCTGTCTGTGGCGCAGGCTGGCTGGGCGCAGGCGGTGCAAAGGCCTGCAGGTCCTGTGAGGTGACAGGCTGGCTGGGCGCAGGTGCCGGCGTTGGTGGCGGCGCAAGCGCCACCTGCTGCTGTTGCTGCGGGAAGAGGGGTTGCAGGCTTTGCGGACCAGCGGATGCTGCCTGCTGCGCTTGTGCCTGTGCTTGCGAATTGAACGGCTGACGGCTGCCGGCCAGCGGGTCGTCGTCACGTGCGACATTGCGCACCGGTGCCGTTGCGGCCGGCTGCGGGGCCTGCTGCGGAATGGGCTGCTGCACCGACTGCTGTATCAGCGTATCAAGCGACTGGGGCGCCGGCGGCTGATAGACCTCTGGCTGCGGTGCGGGAGGCTGGAAAACCTGCGGCTCAGGTGCCGGTTCTGATGCTCGAGGCTGCTGGATCGATGCAACCTGCAGGTTGCCGGGTTTGGGCCGCGGCACGGGCGGATTGGCAATCGGGCCCCTCGAAATGGCAGAAGCCGCCGGTTCAACCCCGGCGGCCCCCTCTTGGCTGTCTGTTGTTTCTGAGATTGCAACCACCTCTTGTGTATCGCCAGGATCAATCGATCCCTGCGTCTGCGGCGGTGGTGGTAGCGGAAGTGGCAGGCTGTCCCCACCCTCGCTGGCTGGCGGAGGAGCAATCGGCGTTTCTTCCCGCGGCACGATCTGTTCAGGCTGGTTGGCACTGTCGCCACCCAATATGCGTTCGTAGATGAGCTTCTGGCCCTGAGGCTGCTGACCCTGCTGGGTTGCCCCGGCATCAGGAGCGGCCTTGGCAGGCTGTTCAGGTGCTGTGACCGTTGGCACTGCGCCCGGATCGCCAGTGGTGGTGGTCTTGCCACTCTGGTACATGTAGATCAACCCGATCGCTACCGCACCCATCGCAACGAGTGCCAGGATGAGCATGATGATGCCGCCCCAACCACGCTTGGGTTCGTCTTCATAGTCGTCGTCGAACTCGCGGTAGGCCTGCGAATAATCACGTGCGCTGCGCCCGCCATAGCCGGGTTGCGGAGCGTTGTCGCTGAACGGATCGTCAAAATCTGAACGTAAATCGTTGCGCGATGGAACTCCAGACCGGTCACCCGGAACGGCACGGCCAAGCGGCGCTGCCGGACGGTAACCGTTCTCCTCGAACAGGTCATCGTCGCCATGCGGTGCGCGCGGCGGCGGCGGAGCATAGGACTGCGGCGCAGGTGCACGCTGCTGCTGTTGCACCTGCCTTGGTGCCTGACCAGCGGGACCTTGCCCATACCCCTGATTCGCGGGCGGCGCAGGCCGGCGCGGCGCCGCTCCTGGTGGAGGGGCATAACCTGGTCCCTGCGGCCGGTAAGCCGGTTGCTGCTGCGGATGGCCATAGGGCTGCTGGCCATAACCGCCAACCTGCGGCGGTGGCTGGCGATATGGTTGCTGCTGAGGCGCGATGGGCCGGGGCGGCTGCGCTGGCGGGTATGCCGGCTGGCGCGCCACGGGCGGTGCCGGCAACTGGTTGCCCGGATGCGGCTGGTACGCGCCACCTTGCATTGGCTGATATGGTGCAGGCTGTTGCGGCTGCGGCTGGGCAGCGACCGGTCGGGGCTGTGGTGCCGGTTGTGGGGCTGGCGCTGCCTGTGGTGCCGGCGCGGGCCGCGGGGCCGGTGAAGGCTCGTCGCTTTCGCGTTTTGCCGTCTCGACTTCCTTCCTGGCGAACGAAAACTTGTCCAGGCTGGCCGTTGTCGACCGCTTCTTGACGGCAGCTTCAGCCGCCTCGCGGTGCTTGCGCAGCCGTTCTGCAAACGCGTCATCCTGTGCGGCACGTTGGGGCACGGGGGCCGATGCAGGCTTGCTGACAGGTGATTGCGAGGGGGCACCCGCAGGCCTTGGACCGCCGGGGGCCGCGGTTGGGGCCGGTGGCGCCTTCTGGACAATGCCTGGCCGCGGAGCCATCGGCGCTGGTTTCGCCACCACACGCGCCTCGACCCCTGGTCCAGACTGCGGTGTGGCCTGCTGTGGTGCCGGGCGAGAAGGCGCAGCACCTGAAGGGCCGTTGTCCAGCCTTGGTTCTGTCCCCTGCTCGCGGGTTTCGTCTATGCCCAGCCTGTCGCGCCAACTGCGTGACCCTGACTTGCCCGTAGTATCTTGATCCATCTAGTTCCCACCAACCTTCACATCTCGTGAACAGGCCTCACGCCGAGAATGTTCAATCCGCCAGCTAAAGCATAGCGAATCATTTCCAGCAACGCGAGACGCGCCTGCGTAAGATGTACCTGATCAGGCAAAATAAACCTTAATTGCGGCTGATCTTTGCCCTTGTTATAGTAAGAATGAAATTCTGATGCGATTTCATATAGATAGAACGCCAACCTGTGAGGTTCACGGTTGATCGCCGCCATCTCCACTGCCCGCGGCCAGCCTGCAAGCAGCCTGAGCAGCCGTTGTTCTGTCTCATCGGAAAGCGCCAAAAGCATGTCATCGGTCAAATCGGCAGGCGCAATGGACACGGTTCCCATCTCGGACGCAGCACGGTTGAACGCCGAACCGATACGCGCATGGGCGTACTGCACGTAAAATACCGGGTTGTCGCGGGACTGTTCGGTCACCTTCTGGAAATCGAAGTCGAGCGGAGCATCGTTCTTGCGGGTCAGCATCATGAACCGCACCACGTCCGAGCCCACTTCATCCACAACGTCGCGCAAGGTCACGAAGTCGCCTGCCCGCTTGGACATCTTGAATGGCTCGCCGGCCCGGAACAGCCGCACCAGCTGGCACAGCAGCACATCCGCCCGCACCCGGCCACCCGACAGCGCGTTCGCCACTGCCTGCAACCGTTTGACATAGCCGCCGTGATCGGCACCCAGAATGTACACCAGTTCATCAAATCCGCGTTCGATCTTGTTGCGGGCATAGGCGACGTCGGCGGCAAAATAGGTGTAGTCCCCGTCCGATTTCTTCAGGGGCCGGTCTATGTCATCGCCAAAGTCGGTCGCGCGGAACAACGTCTGTTCGCGATCCTCCCAGTCTTCGGGCAGTTGCCCCTTGGGTGGAGGGATGCGGCCTTCAAATACCAGTCCCCCTTCGCGCATGGCTTCAACAGTTTGTTCTATCTGGCCGGAATCATGCAGTGATTTTTCCGAGAAGAATACTTCCTGATGGATATTCAACGCTGCAAGATCCGCACGGATAAGGTCCATCATGGCGTCGATCGAACGCGCCTTCAGCACGGATGCCTGCTCGTCAGCGGGCAGCGCCAGCAAACGGTTGCCGAACTCGTCGGCCAGCGCCTTGCCCACCGGCACCAGGTAGTCACCCGGATAGAGCCCTGCCGGGATCTCGCCAATGTCTTCGCCAAGTGCTTCGCGGTAGCGCAACAGTACCGACCCCGCCAGCACGTCGATCTGGCTGCCCGCGTCATTGATGTAGTATTCGCGCACCACCTCGTGGCCGGTTGTCACCAGCAAATTTGCCAGCGCATCGCCGAACACCGCACCCCGGCAATGGCCCACGTGCAATGGCCCGGTCGGGTTGGCGGACACGTACTCGACGTTCACCTTGTGGCCCAAGCCCAGGCTGCTTGCGGCAAACCCCTCGCCTTTCTCCAGCACGGCGCGGATGAAATCCGGCCAGAAGGCGGGCGAAATGCGCATGTTGACGAAACCCGGTCCGGCGATCTCGGCGCTCTCCACGTCATCATGACGTGCCAGTTCTGCACACAGCGCGGCCGCGATGTCGCGCGGCGCCTTGCCTGCAGGCTTGGCAAGGATCATCGCGGCGTTGGTGGTGATGTCGCCGTGGGCCGGGTCGCGAGGCGGCTCGACCACGATGCGCCCCAAGTCGAGGTCAGGCGGCAGCACGCCGTCGCGCGTCAGGTCGGCAAGCGCTGCATCGAGCACGGCTTTGAAATGTGCAAACGGGTTCATCAGACGAGACTTTGTGAAAATGACCGGCACCTTCAGCTATGCAAGGCACCTTGGCGGACGGATGCGGGGCTTAACGGAAAAGCGGGTCGAGGTCAAACAGCCGCTTGTGTTCGTCAAGCGCGTAGCGATCGGTCATGCCGGCAATGAAATCGCAAATCTGCCGCGCCTGCCGGCTGGAGCCTCGCGTGGTACCCTGGTCCTGCCAGCCTTCGGGCATCTGCGACGGGTCGCTGGTATAGGCCTCGAACAGGTCCCGCACCACGCGGCGCGCCCGGTCCATCATCGAGTTAACCACTTCGTGGCGGTACATGTGGTCGGACAGAAACGACTGCAGTTGCACATTGTCTGCAGCCATTCCGGGCGAGAACGATACCACTGCCTCGCCCGCAGCCCGCACGGCCTCCACGGTGGTTATCTCCATCTCAACCGCGTTGTGCCGGGTCTGGTCCACCACGTCGAAGATCATCCAGGAAATCACCCTTCGCACTGTCTCGTGGATGGTCCGGTGGCGGTCGAGATCGGGCCAGGTCTTCTGGACATCGCGCAAAGCGTTACCGGCTATGGGTACATCAGCAATCAGGTTCAGGTCGAACAGGCAGGCCCGCAAGCCGTCGTCAAGGTCATGGGCGTTGTAGGCAATGTCATCGGAAATCGCGGCTACCTGCGCCTCGGCGGAGGCAAATGTCGCCAGTTGCAGGTCATGGGTCTGCGCAAATTCGGCTATGGCGTGCGGAAGCCCCTTGCGGGCATAGCGCCCGGTTGGCTTGCCGTCCGGGCCGAGCAGCGGGCCATTGTGCTTGACCAGCCCTTCGAGCGTCTCCCAGGTCAGGTTCAGCCCGTCGAACGCTGCATAGCGCCGCTCCAGGCTGGTGACGATGCGCAGCGCCTGGGCGTTGTGGTCGAAGCCGCCATGCTCCTGCATGCAGATGTCGAGTTCGCGCTCACCTGCGTGGCCGAACGGCGTGTGGCCAAGGTCGTGGGCGAGCGACAACGCTTCGGTGAGGTCCTCGTCCAGCCCCAGTGCCCGGGCGATGGAGCGTGCTACCTGCGCCACCTCCAGCGAGTGGGTCAGCCGGGTGCGGTAATGATCGCCCTCATGATAGACGAACACCTGCGTCTTGTGCTTCAACCGGCGGAAAGCAGCGGAATGAATGATACGGTCGCGGTCGCGCTGGAACGGGGAGCGTCCGGCCGGATCCTCCTCGGAAACGAAGCGCCCGGCTGACTTCTCCGGGTCGGAAGCGTAGCTGGCTGGCTGGCGGTTGATCACCCGGGCTGTCCCCTTGCAATTGACAAAGCGCGTGTTGATGACAACATATCAGGCAAGTGACCAACACCGGAACCGAAGAGCATCATGGCTGAAGCAATCACACTGACCGAAACTGCCGCACGGCGGATTCGCGAAATCGTTGACACCGAGCCGGACAAGTCCTCGCTGCGGCTGGCGGTGAATGGTGGTGGGTGTTCGGGTTTCTCATATGAGTTCTCGCTGGAAGGTGCACCCGAAAAGGGCGACACCATCATCGAACGTGACGGTGCCACACTCCTGATCGATTCAGTATCCCTGGTCTATGTCCTGGGCTCGCAAATCGATTTCGTTGATGACCTGATGGCAGCCCAGTTCCAGGTGATCAATCCCAATGCAACCGCCTCGTGCGGCTGCGGCACCAGCTTCTCGATCTGATACGACTGGCTGCGACTGCCGGCCTTGACCGGCGGGGTAATTGTGGCCGGGCTCACATTTGCGCCATGTTTGCGCGCAACATCTCCAAGCGAGGGGCTGATCTGGGACATGTTCGAATGACGATCCAAGGTATCATGGTGCGGCCTGTTGCCGCCATTATCCTGCTCCTGACGCTTCTCGCCCTGCCTGCCCACGCCGCCCGGGATGGTTCAACTGATCGCCCGGGCCTTGACTATCGCACCTTCGAATTGTCCGCCCCCAACCCGGACCTGTGCGAGAACGCCTGCAAGAAGGAGCGCCAGTGCCGCTCGTGGACCTATGCCTGGCCGGGTGCCAAGGGCCCAAAGGCGATGTGTGCGCTCAAGACAGGCGTGCCGCCAAAGCGCTCCGACACCTGCTGCATTTCCGGCGTGATGGCGACGTCTAGCCCGGTTACCCGTACCGATGACCCAGCACCGCAGCCCGTGGCGCCCGATACGCCTGCAACGAACAAGGCCGACGCGCCTGCCCCGAAGCCTGCTGCTCCCGCCATTGCCCAGCCGAAGCCCGCCCCCGTGGTGCCAAAGCCGCCGGTCACCGTGGCGAAGCCCGAGCCCGAACCCGACCCAACCCCGCGCACCACGATCGTGCCCAAGCCCAAGCCGCCGGTCCCTGCCGACGTTGCGACAAATGGTGATGATGGCGATGAAACGCCGGCTCAACCACAGGTCAGCGACGCACGCCTTGCCCAATGCCGCGATTACGCCCAGCGCGCAGTTGCCCAGAACCAGGAAAACTCGAGCCTGCGTTGCGGCCTGTCAGGTTCGCGCTGGGGGTTTGGCTATGACGCCTATTACAATTTCTGCGCCAACAATCCGGATAACCTCTGGCAGTCTGCGCGGCGCGCACGCGACAGCGAGCTTGAGCGCTGCAAGGCCCGGATTGCAGCGCGGCGCGATGATGGGGTGATTGCACCGGACGTCGATGTGGATCTCGGCGACCTGTTCAACGGCAATGGGCGCGATCGCCAGTTCTGCCGCAATTATGCCGAGCAAAGCGTGCTGCAAGCCGGTGAAGCGCGCCGGCTCGATTGCGGTTTCTCAGGCAGCCGCTGGTCGTCCAGCCGTGTTCGCCAGGCCAGGTTGTGCGAAGATATTGGCCCGCGCGAAGCAGCCCAGCTGCTGCGCTCACGTGCTCGCCAGCTCGATACCTGCCGGGCCGATTCGGGTGACGGGTTTGGCCGTGTCGAGGCCGGGTTGAATTGCCGGGCCTATGCCAGGCAGTCAGTGCAGCAGGCCCGTGCCGCGCGACGGCTTGATTGCGGCTATCGCGGGGCGCGCTGGACGACGAATTTCCGCGCGCACCTCAGGTGGTGCCAGCAGGTGTCCCCGGGCGAAAGCGCTGCCGAATTGCGCCTGCGCGACGACTTCCTGTACCGCTGCGAGTAACTATCCGGGTATGCAATGCGCTTGGCAGCTTGACGGTCCGACCGTCAGGCTGCATCCCTGATGTATCGGGAATTGCATCAGCTAAGCGGGGCACATCCATGCAGATCGCGACGTGGAACATCAACGGGGTCAAGGCACGGCTGGAAACAGCACTTGCGTGGCTGGGCGAGGCCCGGCCAGACGTTGTTTGCCTCCAGGAAATAAAGTCTGTCGACGACGGCTTCCCTGCCGGCCCGTTCGAAGACCTCGGCTACAATGTGCATACCCATGGCCAGAAAGGCTTCAACGGCGTCGCCATCCTGTCGGTGCGCCCGCTGGAAGACGTGTCCGTCGGCCTGCCCGGCGATGCTGCCGACGAACAGGCCCGCTACATCGAGGCAACTGCCACCGGCGACAAGGGCATATGCCGCGTGGGTTGCCTGTACCTGCCCAATGGCAACCCGGTAGACAGCGACAAGTACCCATACAAGCTGGCCTGGATGGACCGGCTGATTGCCCATGCCCGGGCAAGGCTGGACCTGGAAGAGCCGTTCGTGCTGGCCGGAGACTACAACATCATTCCCGAGGCGCGCGACGCGGCACGCCCGCAGGACTGGACCAATGACGCGCTTTTCTTGCTGTCCTCGCGAGAGAAATTCCGCGAACTGCTGGCGCTCGGGTATACCGAGGCACTGCGCGCGCTCGACCAGTCGGACGGGGTGTACACGTTCTGGGACTACCAGGCCGGTGCCTGGCAGCGCAACAACGGCATCCGCATCGATCATCTTCTGTTGTCACCCCAGGCAACCGACACGTTGATGTCAGTGCGCGTGGACAAACACGTACGCGGCTGGGAAAAGCCGTCCGATCACGTGCCGGTGGTCGTGGACCTGAATATCTGACAGGCGGGCTGTTGTGCTAGTTGGCAGTGCGCTGCTGCGCGGGGTAGCGGCGCACCCAGTTGCTGTAAAGGCTGTCCACCTTGCCAAGCTGCTTCTGGTCGAGCTGCTGCGACAGCCTCTCGTGCTTTTCGAGCACCTTTGCGGACAACGCAGCCCCTGCCGTATCCGCTGCAACCCTGTACCACATCACCGCGCGCACTTTGTCGCCGGCTTCGCTGTAGACATCACCCAGCAGGGCACTGGCGCCAGAATGCCGCTTCTTGGCAGCCGCACCCAGCCAGCGA
This sequence comes from uncultured Anderseniella sp., assembly GCA_964390445.1. Classification (GTDB taxonomy): domain Bacteria; phylum Pseudomonadota; class Alphaproteobacteria; order Rhizobiales; family Aestuariivirgaceae; genus Anderseniella. The sequence continues at coordinate 10,600 of CAYMJJ010000008.1, read as the reverse complement.
ATGCCATAGGACTCGTCCTTGGCCACTCCATCTCCCAGCACATACATGGAGCCCAGCCCATACTGCGCGTCGGCACTGCCGGCTGACGCGGCCATGTTGTAGTACCGCAGCGCGCGGCGGCGGTCGCGCTTGACACCGGCCTCGGAGTTGCCGGTGCGCAGCGCATCAGCCAGCTTTGTCAGGCCGTCCACCATGAAAAAGCGGATATTCGCATCAGGCTCTTCGCCGTCATAGTTGGCAGCCATGCGTTCGTAGATCTCGAAGGCTGCAGCCTTGTTGACCGTACCCCCCAGTCCCTTGCGATACATGTGGGCAATCATCCAGTTGGACTGGGCATCGCCCTGCTCAGCCGGCAGGCCAAGCAGGTTGATGGCGGCTTCGTAATCCTTGGCCATGTAGGCAGCGATGCCGCGATCACGATCAGCACGGGCCTGTTCCGACAACACGCGAACAAAAGCCTGGTCCTGGGCCTGCGGCACAAACGAGTGAAAACCCGGCGGCAGTTGCTGACCCGAAGTCTGCGAACCAGCACTGCTTGCGCCAAGGCACAGCGCTGCCCCGGCTGCCAGCGCAGTGCGCAGGGCAAATCCGGAGCGGCGAGGCAAAATTGCCTTAAAGATCGGCGTAACAGACAACTTCAGCTGCTCCTCCAGGATGGGTGACCGCGCCATCGCGTGCCGGACCCACGGTCTGGACGTATTTCCACAAGGTGCCGGACTTGCCCATATCGTTTTCACGTGGCGTCCAGGCCTTGCGGCGTGTTTCCAGTTCCTCGTCGCTCAGGGCGACTTCAATCGTACCTTCCACGGCATCGATGGTGATGATGTCACCATCCTTCAACAGACCGATCGGTCCGCCTTCGGCAGCTTCCGGGCCAACGTGGCCGATACAGAAGCCGCGGGTTGCGCCGGAGAAGCGGCCATCGGTGATCAGGGCCAGCTTGTCGCCCATGCCCTGCCCGTACAAAGCGGAAGTCGTCTGAAGCATTTCGCGCATGCCGGGGCCGCCCTTGGGGCCTTCGTAGCGGATGACCAGAACCTCGCCTTCCTTGTAGTCACGGGCGCTCACTGCGGCGAAGCAGTCTTCCTCGCAATCGAAGCAGCGCGCCGGACCAGAGAACTTCAGGTTGGTCATGCCGGCCACCTTCACGATGGCACCATCGGGCGCGAGATTGCCCCTCAGGCCCACCACGCCACCGGTACGGGTGATCGGATTCGACACCGGGTAGATCACGTCCTGGTCAGGGTTCCACTTGACCGTCGACATGTTCTCCGCCATCGAACGGCCGGTCACGGTCAGGCAGTCGCCATGCAGGAACCCGCCGTCCAGCAGTGCCTTTATCAGCAGCGGAATGCCGCCGACTTCGAACAGATCCTTGGCGACGTACTTGCCGCCCGGCTTCAGGTCGGCGATGTATGGCGTCTTCTTGAAAATCTCGGCCACATGGAACAGGTTGAACTCGATGCCGGCCTCGTGCGCAATGGCAGGCAGGTGCAGCGCGGCGTTGGTTGAACCGCCCGAGGCAGCAACCACGGTTGCGGCGTTTTCCAGTGCCTCGCGGGTGACGATGTCGCGCGGACGGATATTGCGGGCAATCAGCTCCATGATCTGCTCACCGGCAGTCATGCAGAACCTGTCACGCAGCTCATATGGCGCCGGTGCGCCAGCCGAATATGGCAGCGCCAGCCCGATGGCCTCGGACACCGTCGCCATGGTGTTGGCGGTGAACTGTGCACCGCATGCACCGGCAGAAGGACACGCGAGCTGCTCCAGTTCCTCCAGGTCTTCGTCGGACATGTCGCCGACCGAATGCCGGCCAACGGCCTCGAACACGTCCTGAACGGTGACCGGCCGGCCACGAAAGGTGCCGGGCAGGATCGACCCGCCATAGATGAAGATGGAAGGCACGTTCAGCCGCACCATCGACATCATCATGCCGGGCAGCGACTTGTCACAGCCAGCCAGCCCAACCAGACCGTCATAGCAATGGCCGCGCATGGTCAGTTCAACCGAATCGGCAATCACGTCACGGCTGACGAGTGATGCCTTCATGCCCTGGTGGCCCATGGCGATTCCATCAGTCACGGTGATGGTGCAGAACTCACGCGGGGTGCCATTGGCATGTGCCACGCCCTTCTTGACCGCTTGCGCCTGGCGCATAAGCGCAATGTTGCACGGTGCGGCTTCATTCCAGCAGCTTGCGACGCCAACGAAAGGTTGGCCGATCTGCTCGCGCGACAGGCCCATCGCATAATAATATGAGCGATGCGGCGCACGCTGCGGACCTTCGGTCACGTGGCGGCTTGGCAGGTTCTTCTTGTCGACTGTTTTGGCATCCATCTTGGTAATTTCGCCCCTGAAGCATCTTTTGTGGCACCGGGTTCGCACCAGCCCGGTGCAAGCGTCCCGATGCGGGAGTTGTCGTTGTGTGATACCCAGCGGGTAACGATCTCTTATAATCCGCATTTGAGCGCGATTAAGGCAGGACAGTGGGCATGCATTCGATTCTGGAAAACTGTGACATTTCTGCCACAGGCCAGTCATTCAGCATCCATCCGCAACCTGCATTGACTGACTCGTTCCTTTGCTCCACGAAGTAACCACCTTTGAAGATGTATTCGCGCCACCGAGAGCGGAAATGAGTGATTTGCCACTAAAACCGAACCAGCCGCAGGCCCCCCTGTTCGGTCAGGGAGCCGCAACGGCGGGCACAGGCGGCACCTTTGGACGTGCCGGCATGGCGGCTTTTGCCGCGTCCGGCGGCGGTGGTGAACCGGTAACCGTAAATTACACAAAGCAGGCAGGCCTTGGCACAATCGCAATCAGCAACTTCTTCCTGAACCTGATTACCCTTTGGTTCTACCGGTTCTGGGCCAAGACGCGGACCCGGCGGCACATCTGGAACTGCGTCCAGGTCAACGGTGAACCTCTGGAATACACAGGCACCGGCAAGGAACTCTTCTTTGGGTTTCTGATCATCATGGGGGTAATCTTCCTGCCGATGGCCCTGATTGCCACCGGTCTGGCAATCTATTTCGGCCCTGAAAGTCCGGCTCTGGTGGCCTTCCAGGTGGTTGTGTCGCTCTCACTGGTCTGCCTCTACGGATTCGCCATCTACCGCGCACGCCGCTACCGGCTTTCGCGCACCGTGTGGCGCGGCATCCGGGGGGCGCTGCCGGGCTCTGCCCTGGCCTATAGCGGCAAGCACCTGGCGGCACTGATTCTGGCACCCATGACACTTGGCTGGTCACGCCCGGCGATGAACCTGCTGCTGGCCGAGCAGATGTACAACGACATGCGGTTCGGCAGCCAGCCGTTCAGCTTCCGTGGCCGGGCAGGTCCGCTGTATGCCCGCTATGCGGTCTGCTGGTTCCTGATGGCTGGCGTCATCCTGGCCGCTGTTCTCGGTGGCGTTGCAATTGCGACGAGTGGTGTGTTCGACGGCATGGGAGCGACGCTGGAAAAACTGTTCGAAAGCTCGTCAAACCAGGCCGAAGCCATAACTGTAATGACGGTAGTGGCCGGCGCAATCGTGTTGTTGCTGCTTTACCAGATCATCAGTTCGCTGGTGTGGGCGCTGTACACGGCGCGCGAACTCAACCTGTTTGCCCAGTACACCAGCTTTCCCGGCGCTCGGTTCGAGTTCGCTGCAACCGCCTGGAGCCTGGTCAGGCTGTGGATCGGCAACATCCTGCTGCTCATCTTCACACTCGGCATCGCGGCGCCGTTTGTTGAACAGCGCATCATCAAGTACTTCTGCGACCGCCTGACCGTGACCGGACGGGTTGACTTCGCCTCCATCAAGCAATCGCAAGCGGCACTCGACAAGCGAGGCGAAGGCCTTATCGATGCGCTCGACCTGGACGCCTTCTAATCGCCATGCAAAAGCCAAACGCCGAATATTTCGACGGAGCGTCCGCCCACTCGCACCTCGCCTGCGTAACGCTGACGGAGAACATGCTCGTCATCGAACGCCAGGGCCATCCGCCGGTGCAATGGCGGTTGAGCGAGCTTGAACTGGTGGCCGGCGGCAAGCGCGGCCAGGCCTTGCGCCTCAAGCAGACCGGCAATCACGGCAGCCGCCTCACTTTGCCCGAAGGGCCCCTGGCCGACAGCATCGTCGAGTCCGAGCGCCACATCCGGCTGGGCCACTGGAACCGCTTCGTCAAGGGAGCATCGGTCGCCGTTGGCGTTGTGGTCCTGCTGGCCGGCCTGACCTGGCTGACGTTGGCATACGCTCCTTCCTTGTTCGCCGGCATGCTGCCGGACCGGGTGGTCAACACATTCGCTGACGGACTTGAAAAGACCGTCATAAAGTCATCGAAACGCTGCGAGAATCCCGCCGGGGTGGCGGCACTCAACACGATGATGCGCCGGGTTCTGACGGGCACATCGAGCCCCCCAACCTTCTCCTTGCGGGTGTTCGACATTCGCCAGTCGGGCAACAAGAAACTGGTGAATGCGTTCGCCCTGCCCGGCGGCCGCATGGTGATATCCGCCGGGCTGATCGAGAACGCCCAGTCGCCAGACGAGATTGCCGGCGTTCTTGCCCACGAGCTGGGCCACGTCGCCCTCAAGCACCCGGAAGCCGCTATCGTGCGTGTGTACGGATTGCAGATGCTGCTGAGCGTGTTCACGGCTGGCCAGGGCGCCGAAACCCTGTCCAACATAGCCGGTGTCGTCGCGGTGTTGCGCTACAGCCGCTCTGCTGAAGCCGAGGCCGATGAATACGCCCGGGAAGTGATGCGCAAGGCCAGTATTGATCCGGCGGGCTTGCGGGCATTCTTCACCCGCTTGATGAACCGCAACCCGCTGGCAAAGCCGGATGCCGGCAAGGATGGAGGCACCACCAGCAGTTCGAACAACACACCATTCGGAGACAGGTTCAAGAACCTGACCGACATGTTCTCCACCCATCCGGGCACACAGTCGCGCATCGAAAGCCTCGAGCCGCTGCCTGGCGGGTCCGCCCCGCAGGTGCTGACACCGGCCCAGTGGGCGGCATTGAAGAAAATCTGCGACTAGCGCCGGCTACTGCCCGTTCTGGTGCAGGATGCGGGTCGTGGCGGCAATCATCATCACGCTCACCAGTGCGAATATGCCAAGCAGGATGAATGCTGTCGTCTCAGCCGCCGTAAGGCTGTCGAGCGAGCGCTTCTGGACACTGGTGATACTGTAGATGATCGCGCCGCCCACCACGATCATCGCTACGGCCGACACCGCCAGCATGATGCGCAGCACCCGCATCAGCAACAACAGGAATGGCCGGTCTCGCAGGTTGCCGCTCATGTGGACCTTACGGTTTGCTGGCCAACCCGGATGCCTCAAGCCCTAGCTGGACAGTACACCCGGACAACCCGCCTTCTTCCAGCGCCGGTTGAACGTGTAGAGTTGCAGTGTCGCCGCGTAGACGTCCTTTGCCGCCGACTTGCACGAGTTGTTGCGGCAGGCACCGCGAGTCTTGGTATAGGCCTTGCGGATCTCGGCACGGGTCGGTGACTCACCTGAACTGGCCCGGCGAAGTTCATTGCGGAAATACGCTGCAACATCCCGGTCGCGCTTCACGACGCGCAAGAATTTTGGCCGGTAACTGCTCTGGTACTCTGCCTTCAACGCCGAGCATTGCGCCTGCGCCATTGCCTGCGGCAACAACTGCCCGGCAACTCCAGTCACCAGAATGGATACGATTGCAACCAATATCAGTTTACGGATCATCCCATCCCTACCGTGTGTTGCGCAAAGTACAGCCAGCCCCGGTCGCCAGACGATGCATACCGCGTGATTTCCCAAAGGGCAACCGCGCATGACCCGGGATCAGATATCTGGCGAAAAAGTGCCGGCCTGCTTCTCGATGACGTGCGCAATCTGGAACAACGTTTCTTCCTCGAACGGCTTTCCGATCAATTGCAGGCCAAGCGGAAGACCCTGCCCGTTCAGTCCTGCAGGTACGGCAAGGCCCGGCAGGCCCGCCATGTTGACGGTGACCGTGAAGATGTCGTTGAGGAACATCTTGATCGGGTCTGCTGCCATGTCCTGATCCGCCAGGCCGAACGCGGCAGACGGTGTTGCCGGTGTCAGGATGGCATCCACACCTGCCTCAAACGCGAGTTCGAAATCGCGTTTGATCAGGGTGCGCACCTTCTGTGCCTTGACGTAATAGGCGTCGTAGTACCCGGCCGACAGCACATAAGTGCCGATCATGATGCGACGGCGCACTTCCGCACCAAAGCCCTCGGCGCGGGTGTTTTCGTACATCGAGACGATGTCATCGCCCGGCACGCGCAGGCCGTAACGCACCCCGTCATAGCGGGCAAGGTTGGACGAGGCCTCCGCAGGTGCCACGATGTAATAGGCCGGCAAGGCGTACTTGGTGTGCGGCAGGCTGATATCGACCACCTGCGCACCGGCATCCTTGAGCCAGGCAATGCCCTGCTGCCACAATTGCTCGATTTCGCCGGGCATGCCGTCCATGCGGTATTCCGCCGGTACGCCGATCTTCATGCCTTTGACCGACTTGCCCAGCGCCGCCTCATAGTCCGGTACAGGCAGGTCTACCGAGGTGGTGTCCTTCTCATCGACACTGGCCATCGACCTCAGCAGGATGGCGCAATCGCGCACATCGCGGGCAATTGGTCCGGCCTGATCGAGTGACGAGGCGAACGCCACCGTGCCCCAGCGCGAGCAGCGGCCATAGGTCGGCTTGATGCCGACGGTGCCGGTAAAGGCGGCGGGTTGGCGGATCGAGCCGCCGGTGTCGGTCGCCGTTGCCCCTACGCACATCCGCGCAGCAACCGCAGCCGCTGACCCGCCGGAGGAGCCGCCGGGCACCAGTTCACGGTTGTCGCCCCTTGCCCGCCAGGGGTTCTTCACCGGGCCGTAGTGAGAGGTCTCGTTGGACGAGCCCATGGCGAACTCGTCCATGTTGAGCTTGCCGAGCATGACCGCGCCGTCGCGCCACAGGTTGGCCGTAACGGTTGACTCGTAGGCTGGCTTGAACCCGTCGAGGATGTGACTGCACGCCTGGGTGTGTACGCCTTCGGTGGCAAACAGGTCCTTGATGCCCAGCGGCATGCCTTCCAGCGGGCCGGCCTTTCCCTCTGCAATGCGGGCGTCCGAGGCCTTGGCCATGTCGCGCGCCTTGTCGGGGGTTTCGACGACATAGGCATTGAGATCGCGGTGAGCTTCCATCATGGCGATGTAGGCGTCAGTCAGTTCAACTGCCGAGAATTCTTTCTGCGCCAGCCCGTCACGGGCCTGGGCAATGGTCAGTCTGGTAAGGTCGGACATCAGGTCATTCCGGAAACTGGTTTGATCATTCGGGACACGGGAGCGCACCCCCGAAATGCCACCTACTCAACGACTTTCGGCACCATGAAGAAGTTGTCATCGCTGGCCGGAGCATTGGCTGTGACCCGCTCCGGATAACCGCCATCGCTCACGGTGTCCTCGCGCTGGCGCATCTTTGCGCTGACCACCGAGGTCATAGGTTCGACCGACGAGACATCCACTTCATTCAGCAGTTCGACCCAGTCGAGAATGCGGTTCAACTCGCCTTCCAGCTTCGGCACTTCATTGTCGGAAATGCGGATGCGGGCGAGCCGTGCAATGCGGCGAACTGTAGCCTGGTCAACGGACATCGGCTTGTGGTCTCCATGGAAAAAGGCCGGGAACTCGGGTCGCGTGATACCACCGCACCCGGCCTGCCGCAACGGTGAATGGCGTCAGACGCTGGCCGACAGGTCCAGCGTCTGGCCGATATAGGGCACCTTGACCCGGCTGGCCTGGTCGGCCATTGCGCCAACAAACGGATCAGCATCGGGAATCAGCAGGTCGAAGGTGCCGTAGTGACATGGAATCACGGTCTTGAAGTCGAAGAAGTTGCGGCATGCGGTTGCAGCCGTGATCGGGTTCATGGTGAATCGGTCGCCGATCGGCACGATGCCGATGGTGGGCTGGTAAATGCGCCCGATCAGGCCCATGTCACCGAAGATATCGGTGTCGCCCATGTGGTACAGCACCGGCGAACCGGGGGCGTGTGGCCGGATCACCACGCCGCACGGGTTGCCCAGGTAGACACCGTGCGAAGATGATGAGTGATCGGCGCGCACGAACGTGCACATGAAGTCCTTGTGGTAGACCGCGCCGCCGGTGTTTGCAGGGTCGAACTTCTCGACGCCATTGTCGTGCAGGTGAGCCGCCAGTTCATAGACCGCAATCAGGGTTGCCCCGCTGGCCTTGCAGATGTCCACCGTGTCGCCGATGTGGTCATCGTGGCCGTGCGTCAGCACCACGTGGGTACACCCTGCAGCGGCCTTCTCCACGCTGCCTTCAAACTTCGGGTTTCCGGACAGGAACGGATCGATGAGTATGACCGTATCGGCAAACTCGACCCGGAACGCCGAATGGCCAAACCATGTAACCTTCATGTTGCACTCCCTGCTTTTGCGTATGACGCCCATGCGCAGAACCGATTGCGCAGCCCAACGCTATCAGCGTAAGCAGACGAAATGTCGAGTGTTCTGTCCAGCCCTGAAGACCTTGCCGCGCAACTTGCGTTGCCCGCGCCGCTGATCGGGCTTGACCTGGGCAGCAAGACCATCGGGGTTGCCGTTTCTGACCGGTTCCGCACCATCGCCACGCCCCGCTTCACCATCAGGCGCAACAAGTTCAACACCGACGCCCAGACCCTGATCGAACTTGCAGCAGAGGAGAAAGCTGCAGGCTTCGTGCTCGGGTTGCCGGTCAACATGGATGGCAGCCAGGGACCGCGCGTGCAGTCCACCCAGGCCTTTGCCCGCAACTTCGCCCGGCTGACCGATTTGCCGATCCTGCTGTGGGACGAGCGGTTATCCACGGCGGCCGTCGAACGGCTGCTGATCGAGGCAGACCGCTCGCGCGCGCGCCGTGCCGAACTGGTCGACAAGATGGCGGCTGCATGGATCCTGCAAGGTGCGCTTGACCGGCTGGCCGGGCTTGCCACCTCGACGGCGGGGCGCTGAGCATTGGCGGTTTTCGAAAG
>CAYMJJ010000008.1:0-1481 GCA_964390445.1 uncultured Anderseniella sp. | reverse complement strand
TGGCCGGGCTTGCCACCTCGACGGCGGGGCGCTGAGCATTGGCGGTTTTCGAAAGCATCCTGCCGATCTTTGCGCTGGTGTTGCTGGGAAACCTCGTGCGCCGCACCGGACTGATCCCGGAACCGGACTGGCGCGGCATCGAGCTTGTCTGCTTCTGGCTGCTGTTTCCGGCGCTGCTGTGCATAACGCTTGCCCGCATCGATCTGGCCAGCATTCCCATCGGCCCGCTTGCCATCACCATGCTCGTGATGACCTTGCTGCTGTGGATGCTGATGTTCGCACTTAAGCCCGTTCTGCACCGCACGACAGGCATGGACAATTCGCAGTTCACGTCCGTGTTTCAGGGCGCGTCGCGGTTTCACGGGTTCATTGCGCTGGCCATCGTGCTGAAGCTGTACGGCGAGGACGCAGCCGCCTATGTGGCCCTCGTGATGGCGGTGCTGGTGCCGCCGATCAACGTGGTCAACATCGTGGTACTGGCAGCCTTCGGCCGGGGCCAGAGTCCGAAGCCAGGCAACATCGCCCGCGTGGTGCTGAAGAACCCGATCATCTGGGGGGCAATGGCCGGGCTTGCCATCAACCTGTCGGGGCTGGGCTTGTGGGCCCCGCTCGAGACGGGACTGGACCTGATGGGCCGCGCTGCTCTTGGTGCCGGCCTTCTGGCTGTGGGCGCAGGCCTGCGCGTCAAGGCGGCCCTCAAGCCGGACCTGCTGGTCATCACCGGAACCTTCGTGAAACTCGTCATAACGCCCGCACTGGTCATCGTGCTGTCGTTGTTCACCGGGCTCGAAGGCGTGGTGTTTGCCGCAGCACTGATCACTGCCGCCGTGCCCACCGCCATGAACGGCTATGTGCTGGCGCGCACCATGGGTGGTGATGCGGAACTTTACGCCGCCATCGCGACGGTGCAGACGGCGCTGTCCTTCATCACCATTCCGGCGTGGATCTGGATCGGTCAACAGGTTCTTGGCGCACCATGACCAAAGGACCCACATCATGAGCGACACACTCGTGGTCCTGCTGCCGGTCTTCCTGACCATGGCAATCGGCGTCGTGCTGAAGCTGACCGGGCTGGTCAGGGACGAACACTGGGCCTCGGTCGAGCACCTTGCCTACTATGTGCTGTTTCCCGCCATCGTGACCCGCTCCATCGCCATCGCCAACTTTGACGGCGTACCGGTGGCGCGCATGGCACTGGCGATGATCCTCGCCCTCCTCACCATGTTCGTACTGGCACTGGCCATGCGCCCCGTGCTGGCCAACGTGCTGCGCATGGACGGGCCTGCATTCTCAAGCTTCTTCCAGGGCGTTACCCGCTGGCATACCTTCCTTGCACTGGCCATCATGCCGCTTGTGTTCGGCCCGCAAGGCATCGCACTTGCCGCACTTGCCGCCGCCGCCATGATACCCCTGCTCAACATAGGCGCGGTCAGCGTGCTGTCGGTCTATGCCTCGGGCAAGGCGCCCAGCCTCAAGGGCGT
>CAYMJJ010000007.1:0-55417 GCA_964390445.1 uncultured Anderseniella sp. | reverse complement strand
GCCAGGATCGCCACAATTCAACCCCGGATGCTGATACCAGCGTCCGGGGTTTTTCACTGGCGGCCGCCTGACCTGCCCATGTGGCAGAAAAGACACATCCGTTGAGAATATTTCCGCTACGGAATTTATCCGATTTGACTCTCCCCTCGGGTGTAGTAGAGATACGCATACAAACAATAAATCCTTCGCAGGGGCGTCCAATGAAGAAGCGCATTCTCGCAGTAGCGGCAGCCTTGCTCTCCTCGACCAGCGCCGCCAGTGCGGCTGACATGGACCGCGAACTCGGTCTGATCGTATCTGGCGTCGTTGACAAGTGGGCCGGCGTCCAGATGATCGATGACGGCTTTAATGACGACACAGTGTTCGTCAATGGTGGTGAAGGCCGCCTGAGCCTGCCGCTGGGCAGTAACCTGTCTGCCCAGATGGACGCCAAGTACGAGTACAATTCAGACGCACTCAAGAATCCGCCGGTGTTCGGCGAGGTGTACGGGCCACGCTACAGCTTCCAGGGCGCGTTCCACCTCAGCCACCGTGATCCCTCCAGTTTCCTGTTCGGCGCATTCGGCGCCGCGGGTGTCACCAACATCGGCAGCCTTGGAACGGGAACATTGACCCAGGACAATCTGTTGGTCGGCGGTGAAGTCCAGTTCTACCTGGACAGCTTCACCCTGTACGGCCAGGCTGGTTATGTCGAAGCTGACGGCGGGCGTTTCTTCAATACGCTGGATCAGGGGTTCTTCGCTCGTGGTGTGGTGCGCTACTTCCCGACCAGCGACAGCCGCCTGCAGGTCGAAGGCACCTACATCAACATGAGTAACAGAGAGGCCGGCGAGGGTGATACCGAGGCCTTTATCGTCAAGGCTCGCTATGACGTTTCGCTTGACCTGCCGGTGATCGGATCAACCCCGCTGTTCCTTGCCTATCGCGGCACCTTCCGGGAAAACTGCGTTTGGGCACTACCCTCCAGCAACAACCTCGACGATCATACATTCATGATCGGCACAAGCTATTCATTCTCCGGCGATATGCTGACCGTTGATCGCCAGGGCGCGACACTCGACACGCCTGACATGATCGCCTGTCACCTTAGCCCACCCGCATGATTGGCTGATTCCTGCACAAGTGTCCAAGTTCTTCATCTACTGAAACTCAACCCCGGATGCTGAGGCCAGCATCCGGGGTTTTTCGTTTCAGCCGCCGAGCACCTCGACAGCGATTTCAGTCGGGTTGAAGTTGTTGCACGGATTGAGCACCTGCGGGCAGTTGGAGATGACCGCCAGCACGTCCATCTGGGCACGAAGCGTGACGTGATCGCCCGGCTTCGACGAGCCCAGCGCGATCGCTGCCTCTCCAGCCGCGCCCACCGGCACGGTCATGAACCAGTTGACGTTGGGCACCACGTCCTTCCAGCCCAGCCCGTGTTCTGCAAGCGCTGCCAGGAAGTTTTCCCGGCAGCCCTCGTTGGCCATACCGTACAGCATTTCGTTGGACGGCTTCGAGCAGCAGCCGCCGATGGTGTCGTGCCCGCCGAACGTGTCTTCCTCAATGACGAAAAGAGCGCGCGCCTTGTCGGAGTACAGCGTATGGCCGGTGGTCAGGAGTATTTTGCCAGCTGCCTTCATTGTGTTGGGAGCGTGGTAGCGCTCGGCCGGATCGTGCGCGTTGTAGCACAGGAAATCCACCGCCTGCGCGCCGTGCGTGTCGATGATGCGCAAGCCCTCGCCAGCGCGGATGATGCGCGACCAGGGCGCGCGCGCGGGGATGGTTTCGCGGTGGGTGACTTGGCTCATGGTTCAAATCCTGACGGAAAACCGGTGCCCACTGTTCCCGGATTTGCTTGCTTAATCGTCAAACAGGCTGGAAACCGACTCTTCAAGTGCTGTCCGCCGGATCGCTTCGCCAATCAGGTCCGCCACGGTGATGACGCGGATGTTGCGCGACACGCGCACGGCTTCGGTCGCCTGGATCGAGTCGGTCAGTACCAGCTGCTTCAGCTTCGATGCGGTGATGCGCGCCACCGCGCCCCCCGACAGCACGCCGTGGGTGATGTAGGCCGACACGTCCGCAGCCCCTGCCGCCAGCAGCGCCTCGGCAGCGTTGCACAGCGTACCGCCTGAATCGACGATGTCATCGACCAGGATGCACGACATGCCGTCCACTTCACCGATGATGTTCATGACTTCCGACACGCCCGCGCGTTCACGCCGCTTGTCGACGATGGCCAACGGCGCGCCGATCCGCTTGGCGAGCGCGCGCGCGCGCACCACGCCGCCCACGTCCGGCGACACCACGCAAACCTCCGAGCCGGAGAACCGCTCCTGGTTCGACTTGATGTCGCGCACCATCACCGGTGCTGCATAAAGGTTATCGGTGGGGATATCGAAGAACCCCTGGATCTGGCCTGCATGCAGGTCAATCGTCAGCACCCGGTCGGCCCCGGCGCGTTCAATCATGTTGGCCACCAGCTTGGCCGAGATCGGCGTGCGCGGGCCGGGCTTGCGGTCCTGCCGGGCATAGCCGAAATACGGCACCACGGCAGTCACGCGCCTGGCCGATGCACGCCGCAGCGCATCGATGATGATCAGCAGTTCCATCAGGTGGTCGTTGGTCGGGAACGATGTCGACTGGACGATGAAAACGTCCTCGCCGCGCACATTCTCCTGGATCTCGACGAACACTTCCATGTCGGCAAACCGCCGCACGGAACACTTGGTCATCGGCACATTCAGGTAAGCAGCAACGGCTTCAGCCAGAGGCCGGTTGGAGTTGCCCGCAACAAGTTTCATCTCGTGTTCGCCCTGCCACGCCGGCGCGCCGGCGCTGCTGTGCGCCAGGGTCCGGTCAAACCAGCCATATGACAGGTGTCTTACAACTGCTTGCGCCGCCTTGCCAACAACCGATTGACGCAAGTCCACAGTCCGTCAGCAAAAAATGCCGCAAACCTGCCTGCTAATTGCGCACCTGGTCGACAAGGCTGAATATGCCTTCCGCTGCGGCCTCGGCGGCGAAGCCTGCTGTCTGGCCCCAGCCTTCATTGAGCGAACCGGCTGGCACGTCGTTCTGCTGGCGCACGGTGCCGAGCACCTTGCCGGTCGGCAGCATCACCGCCCAGGCCAGCTCAACCTGCTGCACGCCGTTGCTGGCGTCGGCGATCTGGACCCGGCCGGTAATCGCCAGCGCCGTCTCACTGGGCTTTGCCACCACCGGCCAGCCGGCCTGGCGCAGCACCTTGCGCATGGCACGCAACAGTTCGTCGTTGCCGCGACCCGGTGACCCGGTCACGCCCACCAGGGCCACCTTGTCGATCCGGGCGGGTTCGCCATCTGGGTTGGCCGCCTTTGTATCGGCTATGGCGTTTTCGGCCAGTTCGGCCTTCGGATCAGGTGCGGGCCGTGCGGTTGGCAGCGCTGCCTGTTCGCTGACGTCAGCCGCGCTGGCGCCATCATCTGCACCATCATCTGCGCCGTCGTCCTCACCCATCAGGCTGGCAACCGATGACCCGACGCCCGCCTGCCGCAACCGCTCCTGCGCCACCTGCCGGGCAGACTCGGTCAGCCGCTGATCCAGTTGTTCCGGGGTCATCGAATACAGTTCGTCCGGCGTAATCGATGCGGTCGCCAGTGGCGAGTTCGGCCCGTAGAAGGTTTCGAGATCGTATTCCTTCTCGGCATTGGGTCCGGCCTGGGCAAAGGTATGGCTCGGCGGCAACACACCTGCCTGGCGCACCTTGAACCCGAGCTGCGCCAGCCGCGTCGCCAGGTTTTCGGCTGTCACCGAGGCAATCCGCTTGATGATCACCGCATCAACCCCGCCCCACGCATCGCCGCCCGTGGCCGGCACCAGTTCCTGGCCATTGATCACATGCAGCACGCCGCCGGTGTTGCCGGTCAGCGTCCAGCGGTACATCACGCGCACGCCGCCACCTTCGTCGACCGGCTCGAACATGCCCGAAAGCTGGTAGCCGTCGGAAAAGTTGCCCTGCACGATGGCAATGTCGCGGCTGCCGGCTTCCTCGGCCAGAGCGTCTGCCAGAATGCCTGCCTTGTCGGCGGGCACCCCGTTCATGGCAATCAGCGCAATCGGCGGCGGGGTCTTGCCGCTGCTGCCCCCCGACAGGCCGGACTTGCCGAACTGCGATGGCTCACCACCGCCGCCGCCTGCACATGCCGCCAGCACCACAAGGCAAAGCGACAGCAACAGCGCGCGCGCCAACGCCAGCGGCGAAGTCACGGCGTCAACATGCCAGATCTGTGCGTGACGCGATCTCATGTTTGCGCGCTGCGATCCCAATGGCCTTGCCCACATCCCAACACCCCACCGGTTGCAACTTGCCTCATTCGACCCGTGCGCCGCAAGGCTGGTGCGTCTATCCCTTTGGGCGGCGATACTGGATGAACGGCGATTTCTCCGCCACCTTGTCGTACAGCGTGCGGCCGGGATAATTGAACTCTTGCGTGGCCCAATAGGTACGCGTGGCCCCCTTGGCATCGGCTGCGTCATACACCGCCATGATCAGCGCGCGCCCTGCCCCGCTGCCGCGGATGGCCGGGTCAGCGAACAGGTCTTCCAGGTAGCAATACACGGTCGGCGACCATGTCGAGCGGTGGAACACATAGTGCGTGATCCCGTCGATGCGACCGTCGCCGTTGACCGCCACAAGACCTTTGGGGTCCCACTCGAAATCACCCATCAGCCGCTGGAACGTCAGCTCGATCTGCTCCTCGCTCAAGCTGGTCTTGTAGAAAACGAGGTAGCCGTCGAACAACTCGCGCCAGCGCGGCTTGTCGTCAGCGGCAAGAGGCCGGACCGTGTACGCCATCGAAAACGCCTCCTAGCGGCAGATCATCTTCAGCGGATAGGTCGACACCGGCTCAGGATCACCCTTGGTGGTGATGTAGGTGCGCGCCAGCGTCATCGCCGTTCCGGTTGTGGAATCCATCAGGATCATGTGTGCGAAGAATACCATGTCGGGCACGATCTTGTACGGGTTGCCGTGGAAGAACATCGGCGTGTCCATCCAGCTTGGCGTGAACTTCGCGCCCAGTGAATAGCCGCAGGCATTGAGCCGCGCGTGCTTCAGGCCATGCTCGTCTACCACGCGGGCATGGGCGTCGAACACGTCACCTGCCGTCTTGCCGGGCCGAAGCTGCTCTTCGCACGCCTTCAGCGCGGCCACTGCAGCGTCGTGCATGGCTGCGTGCTGCTTCCTCGGTTCACCGACGATGAAGGTGCGCATGAAGGCCGCATGGTAGTGCCGGTACACCCCGGCAAACTCCAGCGTCAGCTGGTCGCGCTTCGACAGCTTGCGCCGGCCGGATTTGTAACGGCACAGCAGCGCGTCCTTGCCGGACCCGATGATGAACTCGTTGGCCGGATAGTCGCCACCACCGGAAAAGACCGCGTTGTGCTGGGCCGCCAGGATGTCGCCTTCATCAGCACCGGCATGGGTGGCCTCGACTGCCGCCTTCAACGCCGCATCGCCCAGCTTGCCAGCCTTGCGCACGTACTTCAGTTCAGCCTCGGATTTCACCGCCCGGATCGAATCCACCAGCCTCGAGGCGTCCTCCAGCGTACAGAACCGCTTCAGTTCAGCATCCACCGCAAGGCCGTTGGAATGCACCAGTCCGTAGGACTCGTTCTCGATCCCGAGCTTGTGACCCTTGGCCCCGAGGCTGGCCAGCATGTCCTTCAGTTGCGCGGCAGGCCTTGCCCCGGCCTCGTCGGTCCAGATGCGGATGTCCTCGATCATCGAGGTGTGCTGCGCCTGGCGCAGGTCTGCCGAGCGCGTCAGCAGAGCCAGCTTGCCGTCGCAGCCCAGGTACAGGCACTGGAAGAAGCAGAAGCCGAACGTGTCATAGCCGGTCAGGTAGTACATGGACTCCTGCTGGAACATCAGGATGCCGTCGAGCCCGCGGGCCTGAAGCTCCTTGATGACCTTCTTCTGCCGTGCCTTGTATTCCTTCAGTTCAAAATGCAATGCCATGGTGCCGTCTCCTCAGGCGGTTATGCAGACGGCAGAAAGCTGCCGGCCGTAATCGGGTTCGCCGCGATGCGTGGTGCGGCGATAACTGAAAAATCGCTTTTCGTCAGCATAGGTGCAAAGGCCAAGGTCTTGCATGCCCGCCAGCGCGAGCGGCTCAAGCTGTGACCGCACGAAGGCCGGCAGGTCAAACATGAAATGACCAGCCTTCACGGACGGCCCGAAGAACCGTGCATTTGCCTTGTCACGTGCCACAAATTGCGCCTTGAATTCCGGCCCCACTTCGTAGTTGGCCTGGCTGATGGTCGGTCCGATCGCGGCATGGATGTCCGCCGCGCCCAGCTCGCGCATGCGCGCAACCGTTGCCGCCAGCACCCCGCCAATGGCACCTTTCCAACCGGCATGGGCCGCCCCCACCACCTTGCCGTCTCCGGAAACAAACAGCACAGGCGTGCAGTCGGCCGTGTTGACCGCAATGGCAAAGCCCGGCCGGTCCGTCACCACTGCGTCGGCGCGCGGCACGCTGTCCGGTTCATCATGGTTCCACGGTGTGTGCACAATGACAGCATCGGGCGAGTGCACCTGGTAGGGCGTGACCACGGTCGAAACGCCGAGCAGTTCACAGATCTTCGCCCGGTTGCGCTTGACCGTGCCGCGATCATCATCCGAGCCGAGGCCGGTGTTGAGCGATGCATAAAGCCCAGCTGAGAACCCGCCTTCACGCGTGAAGAAGCCATGTCTGATACCGTCGATGGCCGACAGGTTGGAAGCCTTGATCATGCAGGCGCTCCCGGCTCGATGTTGAACGGTGCGGGCTTGGGCATGTCCGGGTTGGTCGCTGCCAGCACCTTGAAAAGCTGGCCCATCTGGTTACCGGCCACAAGCCGTTGCGCGCCCTTTGACAACCTTATCCTGGCGCGCGCATCAGCCCGTGCCCGCAACATCTGCTCGCGCTCACGCAGGCCCATCCGTGTCAGGAACTCGCCTTGCGTGACCGGCCCGTAGACAGCCGCGCCGGCGGTCTTGAGCCCATCGCCAAGCGCTTCGAAATCCACATGCGAGGTCACGTCATCCAGACCGGGCCGCGCCAGCACATCGGCGAACTGGTGCCTTGAAATCGCCTGCAGCGTATCGCCGGTGCCTGACCTGAAATGCCCATAGTCGACGATCAGCGCAGCGCCCGGATGCAGCGTGATCCGGCGGCCGATCTCGCGCGCCACAGCATCGCGCACCGGCGCCAGTTCGGCAATCGCGCCATCATCAGCCCCGGCGGCCCAGGCGGGAACGGCAGCGTCGGGTATCGTGCCGGCCGACAGGCCCAGCGCCAGTTGGCCGGCGTCATCCAGCCCGATAACCCGCTCGTGCCAGCGGCCGTCCTGCTTCTGGATCTGCTGAATGGGGAGCGCGTCGAAGAACTCGTTGGCAACGATCAGCGACGGTCCGTCGGGTACATCTTCCAGCCGGTCGTGCCAGACCGCCTTGATGCCTGTACGCGCCAGCGTTTCCTGCTGGATCGTGCGCAGCACCGGCGACATCTCGACCATGTGCACGCTCATGCCGTCCCGCAGGCCCGGCATCACCGAACACGCCCGCAACAGGTCCGCCATCAAGGTGCCGCGCCCCGGCCCCATCTCGACAAGGTTCCAGCGCGATGGCGCTTCCATCATCTGCCAGCCCGCCGCGCACCAGATGCCGATCAACTCGCCGAACATCTGCGACACTTCCGGCGCGGTAACGAAGTCGCCTGAGCGGCCAAACGGATCGCGGCCCATGTAGTAGCCATGCTCCGGGTGGCCCAGCGCCAGCGCCATGTAGCGGTCAACGGACATTGGTCCGTCCGCGGCAATCATGCCGGCGATCAGCCTCGCCAGCGGCGTCTGCCTCGGCACCCCGTCAGGCTTGTGCTTCGCCATGCACTCTCCTTGCCCGCCAGATCAGCCAGATGCCCACCGCCAGCAACGGCAGCGACAGCACCATGCCCATGGTCAGCCAGCCGCCGGTAAGATAGCCGATGTGCGCGTCCGGCTCGCGGGCAAATTCCACCAGGATGCGCGAAACCGAGTAGCCGATGGCAAACACACCCGAGGCAAACCCCGGCCTGGGCAGGCACTTCAGGCCATGCGTTGCAAACCGCACCGCCATGAACAGCACGATGCCTTCCAGCGCCGCCTCGTACAACTGGCTCGGATGGCGCGGATCAGGCCCGGCCCCGGGAAACACCATCGCCCATGGCACGTCGGTCACCTTGCCATAGAGTTCCGCGTTGATGAAGTTGGCGATGCGGCCCAGAAACAAGCCGATCGGCACGCTGGCCGCGCCAAGGTCCAGCAACTGGTCGAGCCCGATGCCATGCCGGCGGCCGTAGAACCAGCACGCCACCACCACGCCCAGGAACCCGCCGTGGAACGACATGCCGCCTTGCCAAAGTTGCAGGATCTGTCCCGGGTGCTCGGCGAAATGCAGCGGGTTGTAGAACAGCACATAGCCAAGCCGCCCGCCCAGCAGCACGCCCAGCGTGCACCACATCAGCAGGTCATCGAGTTGCATCGGCGTGGTGTGCGGTTTGCTGCCCGGCCACAGCCGGTCGTCCCGCACCAGCCGTTTGGCGTACCAGATCGCCAGCAGCAGGCCGAACACATAGGCCAGCGCGTACCAGCGCACGACAACGGGGCCGACGGAAAACACCACCGGATCGATCATCGGGAACGGCAGGGCAAAAAGCGTTGGCATGTTTGAACCGGTGTCCTGAAAACCAGAATCAGTCGCGCAAAGCCTTGCGCATCTCGCAACTGCGCCCTACCTAAAGCATTGAACGCCGCATTCCAACAGTGCAACGACAACACATACTGGACCCCGCCATGAGCAGCCCCTCGAACCGCTTCTTCGACGAACTCGCGAAGGTGATGACCAACGCAGCCGGTGCAGCCCAGGGTGCACGCCGCGAAGTGGACAACCTGGTGCGGGCCCAGATCGAGCGCGTGCTGGCCGACATCCAGATCGTGCAGCGCGAAGAGTTTGATGTGGTCCGCGACATGGCCTCGATGGCGCGCACCGAGAACGAGGCGCTGCGCGCCCGCGTTGCCGATCTTGAGGCCCGCGTTGAAAAGCTTGAAGCAGGCGGCAACTCGGGCAGTTGAGTTTGTCCCCACATGCCGGACGCCTGAGGCTTGCCATGTGGAGGAATCATCTCCTTTGCCGCCCGACTCTTGCGGCGCACCGCATCATCCGTCAACGTCTCGTTAACGTTTGATTCGTCTGCCAGAACCGGCAGGCGTCGCGTTGCATGGGAGACGACACGGCATGCCGGCCGCACTTGCGCTTGACCCCGAGACACCGCACCCGCTCGAGACGATGGAAGAGATCGCGTCGCGCTACGAGTGGCTGGTTGACCGCTCGACCGACGACGAGATCAACATCATGGTCGCCGGCTCGTGGACCGACCTGCATCTGGCGCTGAACTGGAACGATCACCTCGAAGGCTTGCACCTGGCTTGCACCTTCGACCTGAAGGTGCCTGAGAAGCGCCGCGAGGAAATCGTCCGCCTTGTCGCCCTGATCAATGAGCAGCTTTACTTCGGCCACTTCGACCTGTGGCGCACGGAAGGCTCGCTGATGTTCCGCAACTCTCTGCTTCTGACCGGCCAGGCCGAACTGGGCGAAGCACAGTGCGAAGCCCTGGTGCACACTGCCCTCGATGCTTGCGAACGCTATTACCCGGCGTTCCAGTTCGTCATCTGGGCCGGCAAGACCGCCGAGGTCGCCATCCAGAGCTGCCTGCTCGAAACCGTCGGCGAAGCGTGAGGCAAGCCAATGAGCGACCAGGTGAAACTTGACGGCAAGCTGGTGCTGATCGGTGCGGGCAAGATGGGCACTGCCATGCTGGAAGGCTGGCTCAATGCCGGCGTCACCGGCAGCCAGGTAGTCATCTTCGATCCCGCGCCACCGCCGGAAACAACCGCCCTCATTGCCCGCCACGGCATTACCCACAACCCCGATCCTTCATCCGTGACCGGCATCGAGGTCATCCTGCTGGCCATCAAGCCGCAGATGGTCGACGAGGTGCTGCCCGGCATGGCCGCGCTGGCGCGGGAAAAGCCGCTGGTAGTGTCAGTTGTCGCAGGCAAGACCATCGCCGCGCTGAAAGGCCACTTCGGCGCAGATACGCCGGTCATCCGCACCATTCCCAACACGCCGTCTGCCGTGGGCCGCGGCATCACTGCCATGGCACCGGGCGGTGATGTGTCACCGGCACAGGTCGCACTCGCCACGGCACTGCTCAGCGCCATCGGCGAGGTTGTCACCGTCGAGGCCGAACACCTGATCGACGCGGCCACTGCCATCTCCGGTTCCGGCCCGGCCTACATCTTCTACATGGCCGAATGCCTGACCGAGGCCGGCAAGGCACTTGGCCTCAGCCCGGACGTGGCAGAACAGCTTGCCCGTGCCACGGTAGCGGGGTCGGGTGAACTGATGCGCGTGACCGGCACGCCCGCCGGCACCTTGCGCGAAAACGTCACCTCGCCGAAGGGCACCACCTACGCAGCCCTGCAGGTGCTGATGGCCGACGGTGGCCTTGAAGCCCTGATGATCGAGGCAACGCGGGCTGCCGAAGCCCGCTCGCGGGAACTCGCCGGTTAAACGGACAAGCAAGGGCCAAGGCGACGCACCCGGTTGTATTTCCGTTGCGCCATGTGCACCTTGTGAACAGTCAATTGTTCCAACATCCGGAGAGCCTCATGGCAGACCGCCAGCACAAGCAGGCCACCATCGTGGATGCAGCCCTCAGGCTTGCAGCAACGCGCGCATGGACCGACGTGCGCATCAACGACATAGCCGCTGAAGCCGGTATCGGGCTTGCCGACCTGGCTGAAACCATCGACGGCAAGGCCGACATCCTTCGCCTGTACGGCCGCCAGCTTGACGCCAGGATGCTGCGCTCGCTGGAGACCGACCCGGTGTCCGGCACACCCCATGACAGGCTGTTCGACATCATCATGCGGCGGCTGGAACTGATGGACGCCGACAAGGCCGCCGTCCGGTCCATCGTCAAGGCTCCGGTTTCGTCCGCAGCAGGGTTCGTCACGCTTGCCGGCTCGCTGCTGCAGTCGCAGGACTGGATCCTGTCTGCCGCCGGCATCGAGGATTCCGGTCTTCGCGCGGCCATCCGCACGTCCGGGCTGGCAATGATCTACGTGCGCACGCTGCGCACCTGGGCCGAGGACGATGATCCGGGCCTTGCCCGCACCATGGCACAACTCGACCGTGCCCTGCGCGACGGGTCCGACTGGGTCAAGCGCCTTGACGCCCCGGCTGCACTGGCCACCACGCTGGCAAGCCTTGCCCGCGGCTTCATGAAGGCCCGCGGCGGCCCGCCCCCAGCCTGGAATGATACCGGCAGCACTGCCACCGCCAGCGCACCCGAAGACCCTGGCAAGGCCCCACCGGCTGACACATCAACCCCGAAAAGCGCCCCCGAAAGCCCATGAGCAGCATCAGTTTCGACGACTTCATGAAGGTCGACATCCGCATCGGCACAATCGTTGAGGTGGAAAACTTTCCCGAGGCGCGCAAGCCCGCATACAAGCTGAAGATCGACTTCGGTCCGGAGATCGGCGTCAGGAAATCATCCGCCCAGATCACTGTCCACTACACGCCCGACGAGTTGATGGGCCGCCAGGTGGCCGCGGTGGTCAATTTCCCGCCCCGCCAGATCGGGCCGTTCATGTCGGAGGTGCTGACCCTCGGCTTTGCCGACCAAAATGGCGACGTCGTGCTGATCGAGGTGGGAAAGTCTTGCCCAAACGGGTCGCGCATGCACTGAGGTCCTGCATGGACTATCAGGTCGGGATGCGTACTTCAGCGCGCAAACCACCCAGCATCGACGGCGACAGCGTGATGTCGCCGCCGTGGCTCTGGGCGATATCGCGGGCAATCGCCATGCCAAGCCCGGTGCCGCCCGAGTCCTGGTTGCGCGCATGGTCCAGCCGCACGAACGGCTTGAACACTTCCGAGTAGCTTTCCGGCGGAATGCCTGGCCCGTCGTCATCCACCACCACGCGCAGGTACTGCCCGTCGTGCACGGCTGTAATCTCGACGTGGTCGCCAAACCGGGCAGCGTTCTGGGTCAGGTTGCCGATACAACGCTTGAAGGCGTCGGACTTCAGCGGCACCAGCAGTTTGCGCGGCGTACTGAGCGCCACCGGGTGGCCGGACCGGCTCATGTCGTCGGCAATCGTGCCCAGCAGTGCCACCACGTCGGTCGGCTGCGTCGGCTCGCTTTCGGCTCCTTTCACGAACGCCATGTAGCCTTCGAGCATACGCTGCATCTCGCCGACATCTTCCGACAAGGCCTTCACCGTGTCGTTCTGCGGCAGCAGGGCAAGCTCCAGCTTGAACCGGGTCAGGATGGTGCGCAGGTCATGGCTGACACCCGCCAGCATGGCCGTGCGTTGTTCCACATGGCGTTCGATGCGGCGCTTCATCTTGAGGAACGCATTGGCGGCCTTCTGCACTTCTGCCGCACCCTCTGGCCGGAACTCGGGCACATCACGGCCCATGCCGAAGCTTTCTGCGGCATCTGAAAGTTGCACGATCGGCTTGATCTGGTTGCGCAGGAAGATGACCGCAATCAGCAACAGGATGACCGAGCCGCCAATCATCCAGGCGATAAAGATGAACCTGGTGGATGCGTGCGCCCGGTCCAGATCGGACAGGAACCGGAACACAAACCCGTCCGGGGTTTTGATCCGCACATCCACGTAGCCGGTCTGGCCTACCGTATCGACCCAGTGCGGCAGCCCCACATCGATGGCGATGTAACGCATCAGCTTGGGGTGAACGGAGGAGAGGAACGGCTTGCGGTTGGGTGGGGGCAGTTCCGCATCGCGCTCGACGGTAAGCCCCAGCGCCAGGTCGTCGTTGGCCATGTCCAGGACGCGCTGCAGGTCAGCTTCGGTATGGGCGCTCTGCTCCCAGGTCTTCATCACCAGCGCCACGTCGCGCACGAACGATCGCGACAGCGACTGCGTTACGGTTTCGTAATGCCTGTCCACAAATACGTAGATCATCAGCCCCTGCAGCAGCAGCATCGGCGCAATGACGATGATCAGCGAGCGCGCGAACAGCCGCTCCGGCATGTAGCGCTCGAGCAACCGGTTGAAATGCCAGTACAGCGTGCGCTGGTCAGCCGGGGTGTCTTCACGGTTCGAGATCGCAGACATTGGTCGCTTTCAAGGCCTTTCAGGGCAGGAGCCAGAGTCTCAGTCGATGTGCAGAGTATAACCGTGTCCACGCACGGTTTGCAGATAAACCGGCATCGCAGGCTGATCTTCTATCTTCCGGCGCAACCGGTTGATCTGCACATCCACCGCCCTGTTGGACTCTTCCTGTGACGGTTCTATGATCTCCGCCCGATCCACCGGCTGTCCGGCCCGGCCTGCCAGCACCCGCAGGATATCGCGTTCACGCGTGGTCAGGTGAACCAGGTCACCGTTCTTGCGCAACTCGCCACGCACCAGGTTGAAGGTGAACGGCCCGAAGTTCACCTCGTTGACCGGCGCAGTACTGGGCTGCACGCTGGCATGGCGCTTCAGGATGGCCTGCACCCGCAGCAACAACTCGCGCGGTTCGAACGGCTTGGGCAGGTAATCGTCCACCCCTGCCGTCAACCCGGCAATGCGGTCTTCGGTATCGGACAAGGCAGACAGCATCAGGATCGGCACGGCATTCCCGCCATCGCGCAGGGAGCGTGCAAATTCAACGCCGCTTTCACCGGGCATCATCACGTCCAGCACGATCAGGTCGAACGCCAGCCCCGCCATCTTGCGCCGTGCATCGCCGGCCCCGCTCACCGCCGTCACCCGGCAGTCGTTGACCGACAGGAACGAACTCAGCAACTCGCGCAATCGCCGGTCATCATCAACGATCAGCACATGCGGAAAACTGTCGGCACCGCCCGTCACGGCGTCACGATCCGCTCGACCTTGTCGCGGTCCTCCGGATTGACGAGGCCATACAGCAATTGCTGCATGACCGGACCGGAGTCCATGCCGGCATGGGCGATGGCCTGGCGGATGCGCGCCATCTGCGGTGTCATCAGTTCGCGGTGCAGCCTGGCACCGGCATCGGTCAGGAACAACAGCCGCCGGCGCCGGTCTGCATCACCGGTGCGCTGTTCGATGAAGTCGCGTTCGACCAGTTCGCGCAGCACCCGCGCCAGGCTCTGCTTGGTGATCTTCAGAACGTCGAGAAGTTCCGCAACGGAAATGCCGGGGTTGCGGCCGACAAAGTGGACCACGCGATGGTGCGCCCTGCCAAAGCCGAGTTGCGCCAGCCGCGCATCAGGATCAGACGTGAAGTCCCGATAGCCGAAATACAGCAGTTCGATCAGTTCGATCACGTCCTCGTCGCCCAGGGCGTGAACGTCTGCCAGCGGCGTGTGCGCAGGTAATGTTGCCATCGCCAATGCCCTCCGTTTCAGCTGCAGGGATCACAGTTTATGTCAGCCATATTGACATATTTTGCGGCTATTGGTAGTGGGGATGTCCGCTTTTTTGAGCGTTTTTGTATTCAGTAGACATCCATTCCGTGCACATGCGGCGCCTTGCACCGCGTGCCGGCATCACAGGAGCCTGCCATGGCAGCCGCAGTTCCCTTCGATCAGCGTGACGGTGACATCTGGATGAACGGCGAGTTCGTGCCGTGGTCCGGTGCCCAGCTGCACATCCTCAGCCATGCCCTGCACTACGCATCGTCTGTGTTTGAGGGCGAGCGCGCCTACGGCGGCGAGATCTTCAAGCTGCGCGAGCACACCGAGCGGCTGTTCAAGTCGGCCGAGATCCTCGACATGAAGATCCCCTACACGATGGATGAGATCGATACCGCCTGCAAGGACCTGCTCAAGCGCCAGGGCCTCAAGGATGCCTACGTGCGCCCGATTGCCTGGCGCGGCTCGGAAATGATGGGCGTTTCGGCCCAGATCACGCGCATCAACGTTGCCATCGCCATCTGGGAGTGGCCCAGCTATTTCGACGCCGAGCAGCGCCTCAAGGGTATCCGGCTCGACATGGCCAAGTGGCGCCGGCCCGACCCCGCGACCGCCCCGTGCGAGGCGAAGGCCGCCGGCCTGTACATGATCTGCACCCTGTCCAAGCACGCCGCCGAGCGCGCCGGCTATGCCGATGCGCTGATGCTCGACTATCGCGGCCAGGTGGCCGAGGCGACCGGCGCCAACGTGTTCTTCGTCAAGGATGGCGAACTGCACACGCCCACGCCCGACTGCTTCCTCAACGGCATCACCCGCCAGACCGTCATGGGGCTGGCCCGCGACCGCCAGATCAAGATCAACGAACGCGTCATCATGCCGGAAGAAATGGCCACCTTCGAAGAATGCTTCATCGTCGGCACCGCCGCCGAGGTGACGCCGGTGTCCGAAATCGGGCCGTACAGCTTCACCGTCGGTGACATCACCACGACCTTGATGAACGACTACATGAATGCCGTTCAGCCCAAGGCCGTGGCGGCGGAGTAACCCCGCAGCACCAGCCGGTCTCCGGTTGTCAAAGGGCGCATCTCCAGAATGCCGGAGTGCGCCCTTTTTCGTTACCCGTTCCCAATCAGCGCGCAGACCGTTATGATCGCCGCAAGATGACCGGGGGGTCCAAATCCGGAGCTGATCTGCCATGCGCACCATTCGCCTGTTGTCCGCCCTTGCCCTCTGCCTCGTTCTGAGCCTGACGCCTGCCGCGCCCGCGTGGGCCGCCGGCAATGAAGCCGTTGGCCAGCAGATCGAAACCATCATCCTCAACGGTGAAAGCAACATCGGTTCGCTCGACGACGACGAGCGGCTGATCCAGGTGTTCACCTATTACGCCGACCGCAGCTTCAAGCCGATCTGGGTGCGCGATGACGGCTTGAAGTCCAAGGGCAAGGTACTGCTCGACTTCCTCGAAAACATCGAGAACCACGGCCTGCGCGAGTTCAAGTACCGGGTCGACGCCATCCGCGACCTGAAGGGCGACAATCACCCCCGCGCCCTGGCCGAACTGGAAATGCTGCTCACCAGCGCCTTCATCGACCTGGGCCGCGACCTCACCCGTGGACGCGTCGACCCGTCCGAGGTCTCCAAGCAGAACAACATTCCGCTGCCCCGAGAATTCGGTGCTGCCTACATGCTCGACGGGGCCGAACAGGCAGACGAGATGCAACCCTATCTCGAAAAGCTGATGCCGCAGGACTCCCGCTATCACCGCCTCGTCGATGCGCTCAAGTCGTACCGCGACATTGCCGCCAGGGGTGGCTGGGCACCAATCCCCGAGGGCGCGGTCCTGAAGCCCGGCGGCGAGGACGTCCGCCTGCCGATGCTGCGCGAACTGCTCGTCACCACCGGCGACCTGAAGCTGGAAGACCGGCCCGTGGGCGGGGTTTACGACGAGGTGACCGTTGCCGCCGTGAAGGCGTTCCAGCGCCGCCACGGCCTGAGCGAAGATGGTGTGATCGGTCCGACCACACTGGAACAGATGAACACGCCGGTCGAGTTTCGCATCAAGCAGCTGGAGGTGAACCTCGAACGCCGCCGCTGGCTGTCGCGCGAGCCGGGCGGATTCTATGTGTTCGTCAACCTGGCCGACCAGGAACTGAAGGTGGTCAGGGACGAAAAGACCGTGCACACCGCCCGCGTGGTGGTGGGCAAGACCTACCACAAGACGCCGGTGTTCACCGAGGACATGACCTACCTCGTCATCAACCCCTACTGGAACGTGCCGTCCTCGATTGCCAACAACGAGTATCTGCCCAAGCTGAAGAAGGACCCCGGCTATCTGGAACGCCAGCACATCCACGTGCTCGACAAGGCCGGCAAGATCGTCAACCCGCATACGGTCAACTGGAACGGCATGAGCCGCATACCCTTCCGGCTGCGAGGTGACAAGGGCGAGAAGAACGCGCTTGGCCGCATCAAGTTCATGTTCCCGAACAAGTACAATGTCTACATCCACGACACGCCCGCCAAGTCGCTGTTCGCCAAGGACCTGAGGGTGTATTCGCACGGCTGCGTCCGGGTTGAGAACCCGGTCACGCTGGCCGAGGTGCTGATCAAGCAACAGGGCTGGTCGCGGGACCGCATTGAAAAGCAGATTGCCTCGGGCGAGCAGCGCATCGTCAAGCTCACGCAGAAAATCCCGGTCTATGTGACCTACATCACTGCCTTCGCCAACAAGGACGGATCGGTTCATTTCCGCCGCGACATCTATGGCCGCGATGGTGAGCTGGCCGAACAACTGCTGACCGGCGGCAGGTACGCCGAGGCCGACAACCACTAGAGCAACAGCCGTTCGAATGATGCTTTAGCCTCCGGAGGGTGCCGGCTTATTCCGCGCCGGCGAGATACTTGCGCCCGGCCGCCGCTGCTTGAATGGCGCTGTCGTGGCGTTCATGCACCCCGAAAATGCCGAACTGCGC
The DNA here is from genome assembly GCA_964390445.1 of uncultured Anderseniella sp. GTDB lineage: Bacteria > Pseudomonadota > Alphaproteobacteria > Rhizobiales > Aestuariivirgaceae > Anderseniella. The sequence continues at coordinate 37,980 of CAYMJJ010000007.1, read as the reverse complement.
ACCATACTTCGCTGCCTCGCCAGCATGCTGTTCGCGCGCCTCGCCCTTCGCAACATTCAGTTGCTGTTCCGTGGCACCAAGCAGATACACACCATCTGCGAGCACAAACCCGCAGGCCGCCGATGACGTGTGGCTGTAAAAATTCAGCGTGCCAGCCGCCTTGCCCTTGATGGTGTCGAGCACCGTGACCTCATAGGACACCACCAGGTGCAATACATCGTGCTGAAGCTGCCGCAGCTGGCCGACGAATACATGATCAGCCTTGGCCGCCTGCTCCACCACGGTGGGCATCTTCTGCGGCAAAGAACACGCCTGGACCGGCAATGACAGCAAGGCAGCGGTGAGTGCGAAAGCGGCGGCAATTGCAAAGCGGTTCATGGGCAGGGTTTCCGGTCGTTGGAGTGGCTGTCCGGCTTTCATGACCGCCATCCTGCCACCTGCTTGCTGAACTTGTGATGAGCCGGCAGTTCATGTCAGGTTCAGATGACGCGCCAATCAGCCCCTGTCACCCCGGCACAGTTGCGGGCCGCCTGCATCGCTCAGTTCCCGGCCATGCACCATTGCAGCGATCCCTGCCCAGTAAGCGGCAGCTTCGCACATCGGACACGGTCTGGATGATGAGTACAGGGTGCAGCCGGCGAGGCTCCGGCTGGCAAGACGCGCTGCAGCATCGCGGATTGCAGATATCTCGGCATGCCCGGTCGGGTCAGTGTCGAGCACGACGCGGCTCCACGACTGGCCGACGATGATCCCGTCGCGCACGATCACGGCACCATAGGCCTGGTCGCCCTTGTCGCTGGCCAAGCGTTGCATGTCGAAGGCACGCGCCATGAACGCCTCCGGTCCCGGTGTCTCCGGCTGCGCAATGGGATCACGCTGCTGCGCATGCGACGGGTCACCCAGCGCCGTACCGGCCACAACGAGGGCGCCCGAGCCCTTCAGCACGGATCGCTTTGAAATGCCACGTCTCATCCACCCGTAACCGGCGGGAAGAACGCCACCTCGCGCGCACCGGCCAGCGGATGGTCCAGGCCGACGTGTTCCTGGTCGACGGCCGCGCGGATCACGCTCATGTTTTCAAACGCAGCAGCGTAGCCTTCATCGCGCTGCGCCAGGTGCGACGCAAGCTCGCCCACCGTGGTCACAGCCTCGGGCACCTCGATGGTTTCTTCCGGCGTGCCGGTGCGCTGGCGCACCCAGGCAAAGTACAGGACCTTCATTCGTCTTCCTCGATAACGTGTTTCACCCCGACCCGGAAATAGTCGATCCCGGTATAGATCGTGGCGATGGCAGCAACCCACAGGAACACCAGGCCGGTCTCGGATATGTACGGGAAGACGCGATCACCCGCCTGGCCCACGATCAGGAAGGCAATGGCCACCATCTGGATGGTCGTCTTCCACTTGGCAAGCTGGGTGACCGGCACTGATACGCGCAACTCGGCAAGAAATTCACGCAGCCCCGACACCAGGATTTCCCGGCACAGGATGATCACCGCAGCCCAGATATGCAGCCCGTAGATTTCGCCGGTATAGGTCACCGCCAGCAGCACCGAGGCAATCAGCAGCTTGTCGGCAATCGGGTCGAGCATCCGGCCCAGCGACGACTGTTGCTGCCATATCCGCGCGAGATACCCGTCAAAAAAGTCGGTGATTGCGGCAACGATGAAGATGACCAGCGCGATCCAGCGGTTGCCGTCGCCGCCATAGATCAGCAGGCCCACCACCAGCGGCACTGCTATAATGCGCATGTAGGTCAGGATATTGGGCAGCCACACCGCCACGTTGCCACGCCGGTTCGGATGCCTGATCTTTTCCGCTTCAGCGCTCAACGGCTACCCTCGTGGAAGTGTTCGTAAATTGACGTTGCCAAACTTTTGCTTATTCCCTCAACGGCCTCCAGGTCCGCCACCGATGCCTTGCTGACCGCACGCGCCGAGCCAAACGCCTGCAGCAGCGCCTTCTTGCGCCCCGGGCCGATCCCGCCGATCTCGTCGAGCGGGTTGACTGCGATCGCTTTCGAGCGCCGCGCACGGTGCGAACCGATGGCAAACCGGTGCGCCTCGTCGCGCAACCTTTGCACATAATAAAGCACCGGGTCACGCTGTTCGAGCATGAATGGTGCGCGACCCGGCACATGAAACTGTTCGCGGCCCGCATCCCTGTCAGGCCCCTTTGAAATGCCCGCCACGGCCACGTCCGTCACGCCCAGTTCCTCAAGCACACTCACCACCGACGACAATTGCCCTTTGCCGCCATCGATCAGCAGCAGGTCAGGCCACGCGCCGACGCTGGTATCGTCACCTTCGTCTGTGACAGTTTCGTCAACGCGCGAAATGTCATCCGGTTTCACGTCCGGCTTCTGCCCCTGCTCCTTCAGCAGCCGCGAGAACCGTCGCGACAGCACTTCGCGCATCATGCCGAAGTCGTCACCGCCGGTGTCCTGTTCGGCCCTGATGTTGAACTTGCGATAGTGCGCCTTGGCAAAGCCCTCCTGGCCTGCCACCACCATCGCGCCCACCGCATTGGTGCCCTGGATGTGCGAGTTGTCGTAGATCTCGATGCGGCGCGGCAGCTTGTCCAGTCCGAACACGGTCTTGACGCCCTCCAGCAATTTGCGCTGCGACGAGGTCTCGGCAAGCCTGCGGCCCAGCGCTTCGCGGGCGTTGGTCTGGGCATGGGCCACCAGCTCGCGCTTGTTGCCGCGTTGCGGCACGCTCATCTCGATGCGCCGGCCCGCCCGGGTGGACAGCGCATCGCCCAGCAGTTCCACCTCGCTCACCTCGTCGGACATCAGGATCAGCCGAGGCACCGGCTTGTCATCATAGAACTGCGCTATGAACGCAGCCAGCACGTCCGCCGGTTCAAACGACTTGTCCGCCTTGGGAAAATACGCCCGCGCGCCCCAGTTCTGCCCGGCGCGGATGAAGAACACCTGCACGCAGGTCTGTCCACCCTGCTGCGCAAAGCCGAACACGTCGGCCTCGCCGATGCCTTCGGGGTTGATCCCCTGGCTCGCCGTTACGTGGCTCATCGCCGAGATGCGGTCGCGGTAAATGGCGGCGCGCTCGAAGTCGAGGTCCTGCGATGCCTGTTCCATCTGTTGTGCCAGCGACTTCTTCACCGCATCGGACCGTCCCGACAGGAACTCTTCGGCTTGCGCCACCAGTTGATTGTAGTCGTCCTGACCGATCTCGCCGGTGCACGGCGCCGAACAGCGCTTGATCTGGAACAGCAGGCACGGCCGCGTGCGGTTCTCGTAGTAGCTGTCGGTGCATGAGCGCAGCAGGAACGCCTTCTGCAGCGAGTTGATCGTGGTGTTGACCGACCCCGCCGAGGCAAACGGACCATAGTAACTGCCCTTGCGGTTGCGCGCACCGCGATGCTTGGTGATCTGCGCCACCTCGTGATCCTTGGCGATCAGGATGTAGGGAAACGACTTGTCGTCACGCAGGATCACGTTGTAGCGGGGTTTCAGCCGCTTGATCAGGTTGGCTTCCAGCAGCAGCGCCTCGGGCTCTGTCTGCGTGGTGACAAACTCCATCGATGCGGTACTGGCGATCATCGCCGCAATGCGGTTGGTGTGCCCGCCCAGCCGCGTGTAGTTGCTGACGCGTGATTTCAGGTTGCGGGCCTTGCCCACATACAGCACGTCGCCCCTGGCGTCATACATCCGGTACACGCCAGGCTTGCCCGGCAGGGTGCGCACAAACTTGCGGATCACGTCCGGCCCGCGCTCGCGCGCAGCCGTCTCACCGTCATGTTCGCCGTGTGGCCGGGTGTCGTCGTTCATGGCCCCTATGTAATGAAGCGCGTCACGTTTCGCGAGACCCAGATGTCCGTCAGGAGCCGGTTTTCACCCGCTCGATCTCTATCCCCACGCTGGATGCCTCGGGAATGATGTCGAGCTTTTCCACCCGGACCCGCACCCGGCGCACGGCCTTGTTGCGCATCACCTTGGCCGCGATCTTTTCGGCCAGTGTCTCGACCAGGTTCACGTGCCCGTCCTGCACGATGGCCTTCACGTCCTTGACCACCTTTTCATAGCTGACGACGTTCTTGATATCGTCTTCCAGCGGACTGCCCATTTCCTGCACCGCACAATCGATGTTCACCAGGATGCGCTGCGGATGCTTCTTCTCGTGCTCGTAGATGCCAACCATGGCAATCAGCGCAAGGTCGCGCACAAAGATGTGACGCAGGCCCGCCTCCGCATTGGCATAGTCCGACCTCAACTGGCGGGGTGTCGCTTCCATTGTCTCAAATCCTATTCGTTTACGTCTGTAATGTCTGGCGTCTGCCAGGTCAGGTGCTGGCCACCATCGAGCACGATCATTTGCCCGGTCAAGGCGGGGGCTGCCAGTATGAACTGCAAGGCCGCAGAAAGTTCTTCCGGCGACGTACCGCGCTCCAGCAGTGTCAGGCTGGCCTGCTGGTCAAGATCGGCCTCGTCCATGCGGGCGTTCGGCAAGGCCGGGCCTGGCCCGATGGCATTGACGCGGATGCGGGGGGCAAACGCCTGGGCCATGGTGCGGGTTGCAGTCCACAGGCCCGCTTTCGACAGTGTATACGAAAAGAACAGCGGGTTCAGCTTCAGCACCCGCTGGTCGATCAGGTTGACGATGTTGCCACCCTCGCCCGCCGGCAGTTGCGCGGCAAATGCTTGCGCCAGAAACAGTGGGGCGCGCAGGTTTGTGTTCATGTGCAGGTCCCACGACTCGGGCGTGATCGTGGACGCCTCGTCGGGTTCGAACACCGATGCATTGTTGATCAGCAGGCTGAGCGGACCGAGTGCCGCCGTTGCCTCGTCGATAATGCTGCGCGGCGCATCTGCCTGCGCGAGGTCACCGGCAACTGACACGCCGCGTGCACCTGTTGCCTCGATCGCGGCCACTGTCTGCGCGGCTTCCCCGGCCGATGTGTTGTAGTGGACGGCAACCGACCACCCGTCAGCCGCCAGGTCCAGCGCAAGCCGCCTGCCGATGCGGACGGCAGCCCCTGTAATCAGGGCAGTCTTTCTGGGCGCGTCAAGCACCTTGCCGGTACTCGATCTGCGCTGCCGGTGCGGCCCATTCTGTTGCAAGCTGCGACGGCACCTGCATCGCTGCCGTGGCATCGCCCGCCGCACCGGACTGCAACCAAACCCGGCCCGGCCCGCGCAGCATGGCGCGCGCACCAATGTCGGATGGATAGCCCTGCATCATCACCACGTCGTCGATCACCACGGTGGCGCTCAGCGCCGCGATGGCAGACCCGCGCACGGCAAGCGTTTCGCCGGCTCCAAGCAGAAGTTCCGACACCTCGCCCTGCCCGCTGGAGAACACCCAGCCGTTGCCTTCCGCCAGCATCAGCACCAGCCCGGACGGACGGCGCGACGACACCAGTCCCCTGATATGGGAATACGGCCTGAGCTTCACGCCCGGCCCGGCCGCCAGAAAGCAATCCTGCGGCAGCAGCACCCGGCCTGACAGGCTGGCCAGTTCAAAAGCCCCGACCGGCCCGCCCGGCGACAGCACCAGCTTGGTGTCACCACCACCGTTGCAGCTTGCCATGACCAGCGCGGGATGACCGGCACTGTCGAACGAGATGCCATCATCGTGGGCAATGATGGCCTGCAGCCACGTCACCACACTCTGCCCGGGTGCCAGCGTCAGCGCCACCTGCTGCATGATGCGCCCCGAGATCGAGAACCCCAGGTCGCAGGCGTGGGCACTGCGCGCTGCGTGCTGGTGCACGATCGAGGATGGTTCAAGAAAACTCATTGCGGATAATCATACCAATGATTGCCCTGCACGAAACCCGCCGGGTCCCGCACAACGCCACACTCACATGCCAGCGATACTACGCTGCTTGTGTCTTCAGATGAAGCAGGCTTTTAACCGGTGATTAATGATTGTCCGCACGCGCCGGATACCTCACGCCTTCGGCAGCAGGATCACATAGTGCTTGCGCACCTTCTTGACGGTCTCCCAGGTGCCGGTGAAGCCCGCCGGAATGATGAAACCGTCACCGGCCTTCAGCGTCCAGCTCTCGCCCTTGTCGTTGGTCAGGATCGCCTCACCCTCGATGAAGTGGCAGAATTCCCACTCCTCGTAGGCCAGCGCCCAGGTGCCCGGCTCGCATTCCCAGATACCGCACAGCAGCCGGCCGTCCTCGCCGGTCCAGTGGTTCCAGGTGGTGGTTTTCATCGGCCCGCCTGCCGCGCCATTGGCAGACTCGATGGTATCGTGTTCGGGCTCCGGCATGCCGGGGCCAGAGGTCTTCATGATGATGATACCAGTCATTCGGCAGCTTCTCCTGTTTGAGCCGACTGGATGGCCCGCCACACCTTCAGCGGTGTGAGCGGCATGTCCAGATGTGAAATTCCATAAGGTTTCAGTGCATCAATCACCGCGTTGACAACCGCAGGCGGCGCACCGGTGGCACCGGCCTCGCCGGCCCCCTTGATGCCCAGCGGGTTGGATGCGCTCGGCGCATCCTGGTTGAATTCCAGGGTGAACGCCGGGATGTCGCTGGCGCGCGGCATGCAATAGTCCATGAACGAACCTGTCAGCAACTGGCCGGTCTCGTCGTACTCGACGCCTTCCAGCATGGCCTGGCCGATGCCCTGAACAGCACCCCCCATTACCTGCCCGCCGGCGATCAGCGGGTTGACGATGTTGCCGAAGTCGTCGACCACCGTGTATCCGGCAATCCCGATGCTGCCTGTGTCAGGGTCGACCTCCACCTCGCAGATGTGCGCGCCGTTGGGATAGCTGAACGACTTGCGCTCGAACACCTGTGACGACGACAAGGTTTCCGGCACGCCCTCCGGCAATTTTCCGGCCATGGAGCGCAATTGCTTCTCCAGGGCCAGCAGCGCGATGACCCGGTCTGTACCGGCGATGGAAAACTTGCCAGCGCGAAACTCGATGTCCTGCACCGCCGCCTCCAGCACGTGCGCTGCCGCCTGCTTACCCTTGTTGAGCACTTCGTGGCTGGTGTTCAGGACTGCTGATCCGATCACCATAAGCGAGCGCGCTCCGCCGTGCCCGCCCCCGGTCGCAATTTTGTCGGTGTCGCCGCTCACATAGCGCACCTTGGCGGGGTCTATGCCAAGCTCCGTGGCGATGATCTGCTTGTAGGTGGTTTCGTGGCCCTGGCCGGTTGCAGTGCCGCCGGTCAACAGGCTCACGCCGCCATCGTCTTCAAAGCGGATCTCGGCAAAGTCGGACGGCATGCCCAGCACCACTTCCAGGTAGCTTGATACCCCAAGCCCGCGCAGCTTGCCCTTGCGCGCCGACGCCTTGCGCCGCTTCTCGAAGCCGTCTGCATCATGGGCCGCAAGCGCGCGCGACAGCGTGGCGTCAAAGTCGCCGGTGTCGATCACCATGCCCAGCGCCATCTTGTACGGATAGTCGCGGATGAAGTTCTGCCGCCGCAACTCGATGGGGTCACGGCCCGTCTCACGAGCCGCCAGGTCCACCAGCCTTTCGATCACATAGGCTGATTCCGGCCGGCCCGCGCCGCGGTAGGCATCCACCGGCACGGTGTTGGTGAACACCGCATCCACCGCCATTGAGATCGTGGGGATGGTATAGTTACCGCCCATCGACACCCAGCTTGCAGAGGTCGGAATGATGGTGGCGAACGACGACAGGTAGGCACCCATGTTGGCAGTGGTTTCAACCTTCAGCGCTGTGAACCGGCCCTCTGCGTCCATCGCCAGCGAGGCGGTTGTCAGGTGGTCGCGGCCATGCACTTCCGCCAGGAAGTTCTCAGCCCGCGAGGCGATCCACTTAACCGGCCGCCCCAGCAGCTTTGCTGCAAACATCACCATGACGTTTTCCGGATAGACGAAGTTCTTCGCCCCGAAGCCGCCGCCGACGTCCGGCATCACCACGCGGATTTTCTCCGGCGGGCACTTGAATATCGCCGCGGCCATCTGGCCCTTCTGCGCGTGCACCGCCTGGCCCGACATGTAGAGAATGAGCTGGTCTTTTTCGGAGTCATAATCGCCAAGGCTGCCGCGCGGCTCGATGGCCGAGGGCGCAACCCGGTTGTTGATGAAGGTCAGCGTGGTGACGTGTGCTGCCTCGGCAATGGCCTTGTCGGTTGCGGCCTCGTCACCCTTGTGAAAGTGATACGCCCGGTTCGACTTTATCGCGTGGTGAATGACCCTGGTCTTCCTGTCGAGCACGCTCGCAAGATCCACCACCGGGGTCAGGTCCTTGTAGTCCACCTCGACCGCCTCGGCAGCTGCTGCGGCCTGGTCAGCGGTTTCGGCAATCACCATCGCCACCGTGTCGCCCACATAGCGCGCTACGTCACCGGTGAGGGCAAACCGCTCCGGCACGGCTACGCCGTTTTCATCCACGCCGTCGATGGCGGTTACCGTTGGAAACGGTCCAAGCCCCGCCTTCTTGACGTCCTTGAAGGTCAGCACCTTCAGCACGCCCGGCATCGCGCTGGCCGCGCTCGTGTCAATCTTGCCGATCCTTGCGTGCGCAAACGGTGAGCGCACAAATGCAGCATGAGCGGTGTCGGGCAACCGGATGTCATCGACGTAACACCCCTCGCCCTTCATGAAACGCTCATCCTCGACACGCCGCACGGCCTGCCCGACTGCAAACTTCTGAATGCTCATTGTTGCCCGTTGATTTTCTGAAAGACTTTGTGGTGAGCCGATTACTGCATGACCCAGCTGATGCGCGCAAGGCAGCGGCTGGCCGTCAGGCGGAAACCTTCGCCAGCAGCTCTTCCCTTGTCGCCGTGAAGCTGCCCGCCACCCACCAGTCTTCCAGCCGGCGCAGCGTGGCACCAAGCTGCGGCCCCGGCTCAAGTCCGGCAGCAATCAGGTCGGCGCCGGTTACCGGCATCACCGGCACCGGCCAGTCGTCTGCAAGCTTCAGCAAGTCGCGCCACTCGGCATCATCGACAGGTGCATCGCTCGCCGCCCAGGCCAGCCGCACCGCCCGCGCATATGTATCGGCACCGGTCTGGTACAACACCACCTTGCGCTCTGCCTCGCGCAACGCAGGCGATGGCGGCATCGCCAACGCGACCGCCGCAAGGTCATTCGTATCGGCATTGGACAGCCGCAAGGAGTCGCTGATTTTATCCGGGTCCAGATCAAACGCCGCCGCCATCCGCAATGGATAATCCGGCGCAAGCCCTTGGGCCTCGTCCACCTCGATCACCCGCGCCAGATGTGCTGCATCAAGCGGTGCGGCGAACAGCGCCTTGCTCACATTCGTGCGGTTCATCAGGTCTGCCGAGTCGCCCGCTCCGCCGGCCAGCAGCAGCTTGCGCATTTCCTGGCCCACCCGCTCACGCGACAATTGCTCAAGCCCTGCAACATTGCGTTCACACGCGGCCAGTGCAGCAGCGTCTGCCTCGCCGTGGCCGTACTGCGCGTGGAACCGGAAAAACCGCAGGATGCGCAGGTAATCCTCTTTAATTCGCGCATCAGGATCACCGGCAAACCGGATAATCCGCTTGAACACATCGTCAATAACGTTGAGCGGATCGACGATGTTTCCGTGCCGGTCGCAATACAGCGCGTTCATGGTGAAGTCGCGCCGGGCCGCATCGGCCTGCCAGTCATCGGTGAACGCGACCGTTGCGCGCCGGCCATCGGTGGTCACGTCATGGCGCAGCGTCGTCACCTCGAAGGTATTGTTTTCGCTGACGATTGTTACCGTGCCGTGGTCGATGCCGGTGGGATGGGCCTTCAGCCCCGCCGCCTTCGCCGCAGTCATCGTGGCCTCGGGCTCCAGGTTGGTGGCAATGTCGATCTCGTGCACGGGCTTGCCCAGCAGCGCATTGCGCACCGCCCCGCCAACAATCCTGGCATCGCCGCCTGCTGCCTCGATGGCGTCGAAAACATGTTTCAAGCCAATGGTTTGCAGCATTGGGTGGCAGCTCAGGCCAGGAGTACTCATGGCCCGTACACCCGGTCATGCAGGTTCTTCAGCATGCCCGCCGTCGCGCCCCACACATATCTTTCGCCGTATGGCATCGCGTAGAAATACCGGGTTTTCCCCTGGTATTCGCGCGAATGGTGCAGGTGGTTCTGCGTGTCCATGAAGTGCGCCAGCGGCACGTCGAAGATATCGGTCACCTCGCCCGGTTCCGGCACCAGCGTGAAACCCGGTTTCAGCAGCGCCACCACCGGCACCACCCGAAACCCCGTACGTGTCTGATATACATCGAGAAATCCGACCGGCTTGACAAACTCGGGCGCCACGCCGGTCTCCTCGTGTGTCTCGCGCAGCGCGCACGCCACCGGCCCGTCGTCACACGGATCGATCTTGCCGCCGGGAAACGCGATCTGGCCGGCGTGCGTCGGAAGCGCATCGGAGCGCTGGGTCAGCAGCACATGCAGCTCGCCGCCGCGCTCGACCAGTCCCACCAAAACCGCGGCGCGCCGGATGCGCGAGGGATCGTCGGGCGTCCAGCCCTTGTTCAGGTCCTCGTCGGAACGCAGCGCACGGGATGCGTGATCGAGCGCCTCGGCCGGCAGGCTGCTGTGCAGTCGCGGCAGAAATGCCTGGTCGAACAATGTCCTGGTAACGGGCGGCATGACCGTTCTATAGCCCCGCCTCTTGCGTGGCCAGCATCGGCCAAAAGCGGCCTGACGACCACACGCCGAACCAGCTCTCGCCGTCATGCATCATGGTGCAACCAGCGGCGGCAAGGTCGTGAAACGCCGCGCGTCCGACCCGCGCTTCCAGCCTGCCACGCACCCTCACATAGGCGAGCTTGACGCCAGCGCCAGCGACAGGGCTTTCGCGCATCTCAAGCGGATGATCAGGGCCGATGGCAATCTCGTCGCCGAGGTTGGTGACAACTCGCACGACCTGGCTCTCGCCCTTGCCCTCAACCTCGACCGACACCCCCACGAAGGCACAGTCCTCGACCGTGATGAAACGCTTCTCCGCAGGTGTGACAAGTACATGCGAACCATCCGGCTCACGCCGCAATATCGAGGCGAACAGCGCAACCAGCCCCGCCCGCCTGATCCGCTCGCCCTCGTGAAACCAGCGGCCCTCGGCATCGATGCGGATGTCGATCGGCGCCTCAATGGTTGGCGACCACCCGTCCACGGGCGCTGGCTCACGGCGCGGCATGTCTGCTGCCGCAATGGCATCTAGCCCGGCGATATTGGCAAAGCTACTCATGGCAAACATTCACCACATGACATTAACGTGAGCAAGTGGCGTGAACTCACGCGCATGCATTATCGTTACATCATGGTAACATCCCCATATCGGCCATGTTGCAGTCAATCTTGATGCCCTATGATGATTGCCGAGAAATTCTGAATAGCGGCAATGATTCCCCCTGATGGCCCGTGCCGCAATGACCAGAAAAGACGCGTGAAAGGCTGAGCCCTCCCATGAGCAATGTGACCAACGCAGACGCAAAGATCCTCGACGAGCTTGAAGCAACCGCCGACCGGCTCGGCAAGGCCCGGGATGCGGTGAAATCCGTGATTTTTGGCCAGGACAACGTGATCGACCTGGCCCTCACCGCAATCCTCGGCGGCGGCCACGCACTGCTCGTCGGCGCGCCCGGGCTGGCCAAGACCAAGCTCGCGATCACGCTCGGCAACGTGCTGGGCCTTGAGGAAAAACGCGTCCAGTTTACCCCGGACCTGATGCCCGCCGACATCGTCGGCTCGGAAGTCCTCGACGAACCCGAGCACGGCCGGCACAAGTTCCGTTTCGTGAAGGGCCCAGTGTTCTGCCAGCTGCTGATGGCCGACGAAATCAACCGCGCCAGCCCGCGTACCCAGTCGGCGCTGCTGCAGGCCATGCAGGAACACCACGTCACCGTGGGTGGCGTCAGCTACGACCTGCCCTCGCCGTTTCACGTGCTGGCCACCCAGAATCCGGTCGAGCAGGAAGGCACCTACCCGCTGCCCGAAGCCCAGCTTGACCGCTTCCTGCTGGAAATCGACGTGCCGTACCCGGACCTCGATTCCGAACGCCGGATGATGTTCGCCACCACCGGCACCTCTGAAGACAAGGCCGCCAACGTGTTTTCACGCGACGAGCTGATGCGCGCCCAGCGCCTTACCCGCACCATTCCCGTGGGCGAAAAGGTAGCTGATGCCATCCTCGAGCTGGTGCGCTCGGCCCGTCCTGGCCCGAACGCATCGGACTATGCCAACGAGCACATTTCATGGGGGCCCGGCCCGCGCGCCAGCCAGTCGCTGATGCTGGGCGTGCGTGCGCGCGCGCTGCTGGACGGGCGCCTGTCTCCGTCACTGGATGATGTGGCCGCCCTTGCCAACCCGGTACTGAGGCACCGCATGGCGATCACCTTCTCGGCCCGTGCAGACGGCATCACCATCGACGACGTCGTGGCGCACCTTGCCAAACCGATAACCGGCTGACCCGGCGCGAGCACCTTGACCGAATGGCTTCTCCGACCCCCACAACAGCAACATTGCGCGGCGCAGCGGACCGGCTCGCGGATGCATATCCGCCACTGCTGATCCAGTCGCAGCGCATTGCCAATGCCATCGTGCAGGGTGCCCACGGACGCCGCCGGGCGGGGCCGGGGGCCGACTTCTGGCAATACCGCGACTATTCTCCCGGCGATTCGGTCTCGCGCATCGACTGGCGCAAATCGGCGCGCGCCGGCAAGACGCTGATCCGCGAAACCGAATGGGCTGCCACCAACACCCTGTTCGTCTGGGCAAGCCAGGCGTCGGGCATGGATTTTCGCTCGGACCTTGCAAGCATCAGCAAGCGTGACCGGGCTGCCGTACTGGCGCTGACCGTTGCAACCCTGGCCATCCGCGCCGGCGAACGTGTCGGCGTTCTCGGCTGGCCACAGTTTCCTGGCCACACAAGGCTGGTGCTCAGGCGCATGGCTGCCTGGTATGCCGGCACCGGCGGCGAAGACCTGCTCGACGAAGTGCTACCACCCGCGCAAAAGTTGCCGCGCCATGCCTCATGTGTGCTGATCGGCGACTTCCTCGAACCCCTGGAAGACATCCGTGACCGCTTGGGGCGCATTGCCGCCGACGGTCTCAACGGCCATGTCATCCAGATCACCGACCCGGCCGAAGAAACCCTGCCCTACAGCGGTCGCACCGAGTTTCTCGACATGGCAGGCCGGGGCCGCTTCATCGCCGGCCGTGCCGAGACCCTGCGCGAAGACTATATCGGTGCCATGGCGCGCCAGCGCGACGGCCTGCGCCAGCTTGCCCGCCAGCTTGGCTGGACGTTTGCGGTCCACCACACCGACCAGTCTCCACACCCGCTGCTGATGGCGCTCTACACCCGCCTGACCCAGTCGACCGGCGGCTTGAGGTAGCCGATCATGACACCACTCATCGCCGGCCTTGCATTTACCACGCCGCTCGCCCTGATCGGGCTGCTGGCGCTGCCACTGATCTGGTGGCTGCTGCGGTTCAACCCGCCGCAACCCAACAAGGTGAAGTTTCCACCTTTCCGGCTGCTGCTGGAACTGGTGGCGAAGGAAGAACAGCCCCAGCACACCCCGTGGTGGGTTCTGCTGATGCGCCTGATGATGGCTGCCGCGATCATCCTGGCCGTGGCCGGCCCGCTGCTCAACGCCTCTGCCGTTCGCGACCGCTCGTCAGACCCGCTGCTGCTGGTGGTAGATGACGGCTGGGCTTCGGCGCAGGATTGGCCGGTGCGTAGCCGACTCATTGCCGATGTGCTGGCTGAGGCTGAACGCGCCGGTGCACCCGCTGCCGTCACCGGCACCACAAGCCAGGCCACGCCAGGCGAGATTGCGCTGGGCGATGCAACGACCGCGACTGAACTTGCCGGTGCATTGTCACCCCGGGCGCTGACGCCTGACCGTGGTGAGCTGGGCGAGCGGCTGCAAGCCACGTTTGGCAGTGCAAGCGCGCTGCGCGTGCTGTGGCTCAGCGACGGGCTGGCCTATGCCACTGATGCCAGCTTCACCAACGCACTTGCCGCGCTGGCCGGCGGCAATGCCCGCGTCGAGGTACTGCAACCGGACGCAACCGCAATTCCGCTGGCGCTTGCGACCCCGGCGCTGGAACAGTCGAAGCTGACGCTCACGGCGGTGCGCGCAGCAGCCACCAGTGCGCAGACCGCACCGGTCAGCGTGCGCGCGCTCAATGGCCGCTCGCTTGCCGATGCGGTGTTCAGTTTCGCCCCTGACAAGCTGACTGCGGAAACCTCCATCGAGCTGCCGCTGGAACTGCGCAACGAGGCCGCCCGGGTCGAGATGACCGGTCAGCGTTCAGCCGGCGGCGTGTTCCTCTTCGACGATCGCTGGCGGCGCAAGTCCGTGGCCATGGTGTCGGGCGCGTCACAGGAACTCGACCAGCCGCTGCTGTCACCGCTGTATTATGTCAGCCGGGCACTGCAGCCCAGTGCCGAGCTGACCGAGGTGGCTTCGATCGATGACATCCGCGCAGCGCTTGAAGACGGTGCCTCGATGCTGGTACTGGCCGACCTTGGCGTGCTGGGCGACAGCAACATCACCGCGCTGACGAGTTGGGTCTCGCAAGGCGGTGTGCTGGTCCGATTTGCCGGCCCGCGCCTGGCAGGTGGTCAGGACGGGCTGGTACCGGTGGAACTGCGCTCCGGTGGCCGCGCACTTGGCTCGGCGCTGAGCTGGGAGCAGCCGCAAGGACTTGCCCCGTTTGCCGAAACCTCGCCGTTCGCAGGCCTTGTGCCCGACCAGACCGTGAAGGTTGAGCGGCAGGTGCTGGCTGAACCGTCCGCCACATTGCCCGACCGGGTCTGGGCAAGCCTTGAAGACGGCACGCCGCTGGTCACCGCTGCGGCCGAAGGCAAGGGACTGGTGGTGTTGTTTCACGTCACCGCCAACGCCGACTGGTCCAACCTGCCCCTGACCGGGCTGTTCGTAGAGATGCTCAAGCGCCTTGCCGACCTGGCCCCGGCCGCTGGCAGCCTTGGCGCGACAGACGTTGCCGCCTCTGCCGGTGCGGCCGTCAACGCTGAAACCGCCCGCAGCGAAGACGGTGCCTTCACCCCGCTCAGGACGCTGACCGGCTTTGGCGAGATGAGCGCTCCACCTGCCAGCGCGCGACCTGTCGAAACAGATGCCTTCTTCACCATGAAGCCGCAGGCCATTCACCCGGCAGGGCTGTATGCCCGGGGCGGCGCACACCATGCACTCAACGTCGGAGCTGCCAGCGACGGGCTGAATTTGCTGGCGGGCCTGCCGTCGGCCTTCGCCCAGTCAGGCTATGAACGCGCCCGCCCGACGGACCTGTCCGGCTGGTTGTTTGCGCTGGCAGTTGCGTTGTTTGCCGCTGATGTTCTGGCAATGTTGTTCCTGACCGGCGGGCTGGCACGGCTGATACCCCGCCGCCCCGCCGCAGGGGGCGCTTCAGCCGCAGCGGCGGTACTGGCAGCCGGTATCGCAGCAGCACTGCTTGTGAGTTCAACAACGCCCGTCAGGGCGCAAAGCAGCACCAGCAACTCGTCGCAAGGCCTCGACGCGGCTGCCCAGTTTGCCATGCAGGCCAGTCTGGAAACCCGTATCGGCTATGTGCTCACCGGCGATGCAGAGGTAGATGCCACCTCCAAGATGGGATTGTCGGGCCTCGGGCGCATCCTTGTTGCGCGCACCTCCATCGAACCGGCAGAGCCAATCGCCATCGACATCACCCGTGACGCGATTGCCTTCTTTCCGTTGATATACTGGCCGGTGCTGGCATCTGCCGAACCGCCCAATGATGAATTGCTCGCAAAACTCTCCGACTTCATGAAGAACGGCGGCACGATTTTCTTCGATACCCGCGACGACGAGAGCTCGGTGGCAACGCTCACCGGCGAAACGTCACCGGCCACGCTGGCGCTGCGCAACATTCTGGACAAGCTGGACGTTCCAGCGCTCGAGCCTGTGCCGGAAGGCCACGTGCTGACCCGCGCCTTCTACCTGATGGATACCTTCCCCGGGCGCTGGGCCGGTGGTCAGCTCTGGGTGCAGGCTCGCGCCGCCAATGACACCGAGGACGCGATTGCCGCTGCTGCCAGCGACGGGGTTACCCCGATCATCATCGGCTCCAACGACTATGCTGCGGCCTGGGCGGTGGATGAGTCGGGCAACCCGCAATATCCCGTGTCGCCCGGTGGCGAAGGCCAGCGCGAGTATGCCTGGAGGACCGGCGTGAACGTGATGATGTATGCGCTGACCGGCAACTACAAGGCAGACCAGGTTCACGTGCCTGCCCTGCTTGAACGGTTGGGGCAATAGGCGCGCAGCGATGACCTGGACCCTCGACATACAACCTCTTGTGCCGATGTGGCTGGCGATAGCGCTGGCGGTGGTCGCCGGTGCGTTCGTGCTGCTGGCGCTGTTCGCCCGAATGCGTGGCGCGGTGCTGCGCGCACTGGCGGGCATGGCCCTGGTCGCGGCCCTGTTCAACCCGGTGCTGCTGCGCGAAGACCGCGAGATGCTGCCCGACATTGCAGTGGTCGTGACCGACCGCAGCCAGAGCCAGAAGACCGGCACCCGCACCGAGCTGACCGAAGCTGCACTGGCCCAGTTGCGCGCCCGCATCAGTGCCCTGCCCGACACCGAGCTTCGCGTTGTCGATGTACGCTCCGGCATCACCGCGGCAGACGAAGGCACGCAAGCCTTTGCCGCGCTGCGCCAGGCCTTGGCCGATGTGCCACCGGACCGCTATGCCGGGGCCGTGCTGCTGACTGACGGACAGGTACACGACATCCCCGAAGGCGACGTGGTGACCGGTTACCAGGGGCCGCTGCACGCCCTTGTCAGCGACAAGCCCGGCGAACTTGACCGCACCATCCGGCTGACCCAGTCGCCGAAGTTCGGCATTGTCGGCGAAAGCCAGCCATTGCGCTTCATCGTGACCGATGCAGGTGCCGAGCAGGGCCGGCCGGTGCTCATCACCATCGCCATTGGCGGCCAGGTGATCGGCACCGTAACCACGGTCACCGGCAGTGAAACCGAAATGGAAGTCAACATCGCCCACGGCGGCGACAACATCATCGAGCTGTCGGCTGCCGAATTGCCGGGCGAGCTGACGGTGCGCAACAACCGCGCCATCGCGGTGACCAAGGGTATCCGCGACCGGCTGCGGGTGCTGCTGATCTCGGGCAAGCCACACCCCGGCGAGCGCACCTGGCGCAACCTGCTCAAGGCCGACACTTCGGTGGACCTGGTTCACTTCACCATTCTGCGCCCGCCGGAAAAGCAGGACGGCACGCCCATCAACGAACTGTCCCTGATCGCCTTCCCGACCCGCGAACTGTTCGTGGAAAAGCTCGACGAGTTCGACCTGATCATCTTCGACCGCTATGAACGGCGCGGCGTGCTGCCCATCACCTACCTGGCCAACATCGCCGACTACGTGGAAAAGGGAGGCGCGGTTCTCGTTGCTGCCGGGCCGGACTATGCCGCAGCCACCAGCCTCTACCGCACGCCGTTGTCGTCGGTGCTGCCGGCCATGCCCACCGGTGCCGTCACGGTGCAACCGTTCAAGGCGCTCGTCACAGCAAAAGGCGAACGCCACCCGGTAGTGCGTGGCCTGCCCGGTGCCAGCCAGACCGAGCCGACCTGGGGCCGCTGGTTCCGCATCATTGACACTGAAGTGCGCGATGGCGACATCGTCATGGCCGGCCCCGAAGACCGCCCGCTGATGATCCTGGCGCGGGTGGGCGAAGGCCGGGTGGCACAGCTGATGTCGGATCATGCCTGGCTATGGGCGCGCGGCTATGACGGCGGCGGCCCTCAGGCCGAGGCGTTGCGCCGCATGGCACACTGGCTGATGAAGGAACCGCAGCTCGAAGAAGAAGCCCTCGGCGCCAGTCAGATCGGTGCGGCCCTCGTCATCCAGCGCAATACCATGCAGGATGAAGCTGGCGACGTGACCGTCACCATGCCGTCAGGCAAGACGGAAACCGTGAAACTGTCGCAAGCCCTCCCCGGCATCTGGCGCGGCGAGATCGAGGCTACCGAGGCGGGCGTGCACCGGCTGTCGGACGGAACCCAGGAAGCGGTTGCCGCCGTCGGCTCGCCGGACCCGCGCGAAACCACCGACCTGATCGCCACCACCTCGCTGCTGGAGCCGCTGGCCGGTACCACCCGTGGCGCGTCGCAGTTCATGTCCGGTGACGGTACGCCGGCAACCCTGTCGCTGCCGAGGCTGGCCAAGGTCGGTGCCGGTCGGGACATGGCGGGACCGGGCTGGATCGGACTGAAGTCCAACGGTGCCTACCGGGTGCTGTCAATCGGCAGCTACGCGCTGTTCTCGACGCTGCTTGCGCTGGCCGCCCTGCTCGCGCTGCTGTCGATGATGTGGTACCGCGAAGGCCGCTAGGCACTTTTGCACCGCGCTGCATGGCGCGACGGCGGAAGCACCAGCCCCGACATGCCCTCAAAGGTGCCCGGCACGAGCTCTAGATAGAGCAACCTGTCCGGATCGACAGGACCGGGCAGGATCAACCGGCCATCAGGCACCCGGATAAAGCCAAACGGCCCGTAATAGGGCGCATCCCCCACCAGGATAACCAGCCTGTGGCCCAGCCTGGCGGCTTCAGCCAGCGCGTGTGCCATCAGCGTACGCCCCAGCCCCTTGCCCTGCAGCAGGGGTTCGACGGCGAGCGGGCCGAGCATGATCGCGTCATCACCGGCCTGCCCGATCTTGAGCCGCCAGAAGCTGATCACCGCAACCAGCACGTCCTCGCTGCCGGCATCGCTTGACGCCATCCACAACCCGAAACTCAGGCCAGGCACGGGCATCTCGCGTTCGCGGAAACGGTACGAGGTCTTGGTGCGCCGGCCTATGCCGAAGGCACGGTCGAGCAGGGTCTCAGATCTTGCAGCAATGGCTGCATCGGACAGGTCAAGCGGCTTGATGGAATTGGTATCGAGGCACATGGCGGCAGGGTCTTTCAGGCAGAGGGCAGGAACCGGACTTGCCAGATCGCTGCAGGGCCACCCGGACCTGCCCGCCTAGTGAAAGGGCAAGTTCCGGAGATCAGCCGAGCGCGATCCGGGCTTGCGCAAACTGTGTGCGCATCGCTCGCGGTTGTGTCGTCGCTGCTGGTCATGCCGAAGCATCAGTGTGATCATCCTGCCTTGTGTCTCGCGCCATGATGACGTGAAGGGGCTGCACCTAACACGGCCAGCGAGGCAGGACAACCGGCTTCTACCAGATGCCGGATATCTCCGCCCCGTCGAGTAGTTCGGCCAGGCGGCGCTTCATGGCATCCGAGCAGTCCCGCTCGATCTGGTCGCGCGGCAGGAAGGCCCGGTGCGATATTTCAAGCGATGGCTTCCAGGCCTGCACGGTGAACTGCGGCACAAGATAGACGGCCACGTGGTCGCCGGGGAAATGCCGGTCGTTGCTGAACAACCCGTGCATGACCGGCTGCCCCGTCACCTTGACGGCGGCCTCCTCGTCCATCTCGCGCGACAGTGACTCAATCGCGGTTTCGCCGCGTTCGATGCCGCCGCCGGGAAATATCCAGCCATTGGTATAAGTCTGCTTCACCACCAGCAGGCGGCCTTCCTCATCGATGGCAACACCGCGTACGCCCAGGGTCTTGCCCCGGCTGATCCGGCTGAACGGTTGCAGCAGCAACCGGTTGGCGAGGGGGTAGACAAGTTTGCGAAACACCTGAAGGCCTTGTGCTTGTGTTTGCTGATACTAGTCGCACAAGGGTTGCCACAACATTGCCGTTGAACCACAAAAATGCCAACTTGGACACCTAGCTCTCGATGCTGATACATGAATAGGGGCGCACTCATGACTAATACCACCGCCCAACCTGTCGCCAAGCCAAAGAAGAGTTTCGGCCATCGCATGCTGATGCGCTACGGTCAGAAGCTCAGCCGGAAGATTGCGGTTTTCCAGGCCAGCCAGTCACTTGTCGGCGATGACCCGGTGATAGACGTGGCTCATTTTCCGCAGTTCCAGGTGCTGGAAGACAACTGGCACGATGTCCTGGCAGAAGCGCGCGGCATCCTGAAATTTCGCGACCAGGTGCCGCTATTTCACGAGGTTTCGGCAGACCAGAAGTCGATTTCGCATGAAAAGCAGTGGCGCACGTTCTTCCTGTTCGGTTTCGGGACCAAGCTGAACCGCAACTGCGCCAAGGCACCCAAGACCGCCGCCATGCTGGAGACGATTCCCAACCTGCAGACGGCGTGGTTCTCGATCCTGGCACCTGGTGCGCACATCACCCCGCACAAGGGCGTGACCAAGGGCATCGTTACCTGCCATCTCGGCCTCATCGTGCCGAAGGATCGCGCCAACTGCTACCTGCGGGTCGAGAACGAGCGTCTCAACTGGGAGCCGGGCAAGATCTTCGTTTTTGACGACACAGCCGAACACGAAGTCCGCAACGATACCGGCGAAGAACGGGTGGTGCTGCTGTGGCACGTGGACAGGCCGATGAAGACGCCTGCGCGCGTGCTGCACAAGGTGTTCGTGGCCGGCCTGAAGAAGAGCTCGTTCTTCAAGACTCCGCAGAAGAACATGGCAGACTTCGAGGACCGGTTCGAACAGGCAACCCGCGATGCGGCCGAAACCCTGGAGAAAATGAGCACGCCGTCCTGAGTGCATGTGCGCCGGCGCATCACATGTTTCAGTGATTGCTGCGCGGCCCAAATCTCTGCTTGCCCGCAGCCGTGTGCGGCACTAATCGTTTCACCATGCCTTGCGCACCTGACACATCGAGCCGGACGCGTGCAGCGTCCGTGCAAAACACGGCCCAATGCTGAAGATATTCAAGATATTCCTGCGCGCCAAAGGCACCAATCCGTGGGCCGTGGTGGCCTGCCTGGTGCTGGCCTCGCTGGCAGAGATCGTGTCGGTGTCCGCCATGCTGCCCGCGCTGCTGACGGTGTCTGGCGAACAGGCAAGCCTGCCGCCGGCCTTCAATGCCGTGGTGGAAACAGCCTTGTCGTTTACCGGCATTCCCAACACGCTTGGCGGACTGACACTGGCGGTGGTTCTGGCCCTAATCCTGCGGTCGGTGCTGCTGGGGGCGGCGCTCACCTACGCCGGGTTCTCGATTGCAAACGTATCGACGCGCCTGCGCGAGGACCTCCTGAAGTCGATGTTCGCGACGCGGTGGCGCTACTTCGTCGAGCATCGCGCCGGCAGCGTTGCCAACACCATCTCGGTCGATGCCACGCGCGCCGGCCAAGCCTACCTTGAGTCGGCCAAGTTCGTCGCCGGCGTCATTCAGGCAGCTGGCTACCTGATCATTGCGCTGATGGCGTCGGTGCAGTTCGCCATCGCCGGGCTGGTCATCGGCCTGATCATGATCGGCGGGCTTGGCAAGCTGATTGCAGTCAGCCGCAGGGCCGGCAAGAACCAGGTCGAGTCCACCCGCGACCTGGTGACCCTGGTGGCGGACTCGCTGAACAACATCAAGCCGATCAAGTCGATGAACCGCACCGAACCCTTCATCGCCATGTTCGGTGAAAACCTGAACAAGCTCAACCGCTCGATCAAGACCCAGGTGCTGTCGTCCCAGGCACTGGAACGGGGCACCGACCTGCTCATCGCCGTTTTGATCGGCGTATCGTTTTACGTGGCAGTCGGGGTGTTCAATGTCTCCCTGGCTGCGGTCACCGTGATGGGTGTCATCGCGTTCCAGGCGTTCTCTGTTGTACGGAGGTTGCAATCGTACCTGCAACGCGCCGCTGAACTGCAGTCGGCCTATTTCTCAGTCGAGGAAATCTCCGCCAAGCTGAACCGCGAGGCCGAGCGTGCCGGCGGCGCGACCGACATAACCCTGAATGACGCAGCCCGCTTTGAAGGCGTGACGTTCTCGCATGAAGACAAGCCCACCGTTAAGGACATCTCGCTGGAAATTCCTGCCGGCAAGATCACCGTGCTGCAGGGCCCGTCCGGTGCCGGCAAGACGACACTGGTCGACATGCTGCTGGGCCTGCATGAGCCCGACCAGGGCCGCGTCACCATTGACGGCCGCCCGCTCACCGGACTGTCGCTGATCGCGTGGCGATCGATGGTCGGTTACGTGCCGCAGGAACTGTCGCTGCTGCATGCGTCCTTGCGCGACAACATTGCCCTGGGCAACAGCAACCTGACCGACGCGCAGTTGAACTTTGCCCTGAATCTGGCACAGGCCAGTGACTTCATCGAAAGCCTGCCGGACGGGCTGGACAGCAACGCCGGCGAAATGGGTGGCCGGCTATCCGGCGGCCAGCGCCAGCGCATCGCGCTTGCCCGTGCGCTGGTGGGAGATCCAAAGCTGCTGATCCTCGATGAAGTGACCAGTGCCCTTGACCCTGAAACCGAAGCCAGCATCTGCCACACGGCCCAGCAACTGGCTGGCAGGTACACCATCATCGCCATCACCCACCGGCCGGCCTGGTCTGCCATCGCCGACCGCCTGTACAAGATTGATGCCGGGCAGGCCACGCAGATCAACCCACCGCGAAAGGCCGCTGCTGCGCGCAAGGCAAGGCCCGAGCGCAAGACGAAAGCCGTGGGCAGGACGAAGGCCTCTTCATGACCGGCCTGGAGATCAGGCCCGTTGCGACCCGCAAGGACCGCGCTGCTTTCCTGCGGGTGCCTCACCTGGTGTTTGCCGATGACCCCGCCTGGATTGCGCCGCTGACGTTTGACCGCGCACGGCACATCTCGCCAAGGCACAATCCCTTCTTCGAGCACGCCACCGCGCAATTGTTTGTGGCCTGGCAAGGTGACCGGCCGGTCGGGCGCATATCCGCCCAGGTGGATGACCTGCGCAACGCCCGCCATCAGGATGCCACCGGCATGTTCGGCTTTCTTGATGCAGGTGACGACCCGAGCCTGTTTGCCGCGCTGCTGGCCACCGCCGAAGCGTGGCTGGCCTCGCAAGGCATGGTGCGCGCCATCGGCCCGTTCAGCTTTTCAATCAACGAGGAAACCGGCCTGCTGGTGTCCGGGTTCGACCATCCTCCGGCCGTCATGATGGGTCACGCCCGCCGGTGGTATGCCCCCCACGTCGAAGCGGCCGGGTATGAACGCATCAAGGATGTGCTGGCCTACAGCTTCGACAACTCCAAGGCCTTGCCGCGCGCGCTGGCCGGCATGTTGCGCAAGGTCGAGGCCACCGGCGATCTCGTGGTGCGCCCCCTCAGCAAGAAGAACCTTGACCGCGACCTGGCCATCCTGATCGACATCTTCAACGATGCCTGGTCGGACAACTGGGGGTTCACGCCGTTTTCCGAAGCAGAAATCGCCAAGCTGGGCAGCGACCTGAGAATGCTGGTGCAGGAGGGCTATATCGCCTTTGCCGAGTATCAGGGCGAGCCCGCTGCCATGGCCGTGACCGTGCCCGACATCAACCGCGCCGCGAGGGACCTGAACGGCTCATTGCTGCCGTTCGGCGTGTTCAAGCTGCTGGCCCGGCTGAAGCTGAAAGCACCCGAGGCCGTGCGCATGCCGTTGATGGGGGTTCGCAAGCAGTTCCATGGCACGCCGGTCGGCTCGGCCCTGGCAATCGCGGTGATCGATGCGATCCGCCAATATCATGTGGGCCGCGGCACGCAACAGGCCGAACTGTCATGGATCCTCGACGACAACACGCCCATGCGCCGCATGATCGAGGCGGTCGGGGGCGTCGAGTACAAGACCTACCGCATCTATCAACGCCACCTGGAAACCGGGGTCGCCCGATGATCCGGCTGGCCCACATATCCGACGTGCACCTGGGTCCCATCCCGCCGCTCAACCCGGTCAACCTGACCTCCAAGCGGCTGGTCGGCTACAACTCGTGGATCTTCCGCCGGCGCGCCATCCATGATCCGGCCATTACCCAGGCCATCCTCAAGGACATCAAGGCCGCGGGCACCGATCACCTGATGTTCACCGGCGACCTGGTCAACATCGCGTTGCGGCGCGAGTTCATCAATGGCGCAAGCTGGCTGCAGAACGCCGGCAAACCCGACTGGATGTCGTTCGTGCCCGGCAACCACGATGCCTATGTCACCACCGACTGGGAGACCGGCCTGGGCTTGTGGGGCGACTACATGACCGGCGACCTGGCGGTGTCCGGTGCGCGGCCCACCTCGTGTGTGGCGATGCCGTTTCCCTATGTGCGCCAGCGCCGCAACATTGCATTGATCGGCGTCACCACCGCCATGCCCAGCCGGCCCGGCCGCGCCACCGGCGTGCTCGGTGCAGCCCAGATCGAGGCACTTGCCGCGAGCCTTGCCAACCTGCGCCAGCGTGGCTTCTACCGGGTGTTGATGATCCACCATCCGCCGCTGCAAGGCCTTGCCAAGTCGCACAAGGCGCTGAAGGACGCCGCCGAGCTGACCGGCGTGCTGACCGACGAAGGCTGCGACCTGGTGGTGCACGGCCATAATCATACCGCCACCCACCACAAGCTTGCCACGCGCCACGGTACGGCTCACATTGTCGGCGTGCCATCGGCCAGTTCGAACGGCAACCGCAACACCGAGCTTGCCGCCTGGAACGAATACGTTGTGCGCCGCGTCGCTGGCGAATGGCACACGACACTCAACATTCGCCAATGGAACAAGGACCAGCGGCAATTCATGCCACAAACCAGCTACAGTCTCGAGCCATAGACTGGAATCGCGAGGGCATTTGCCCGCAAACGACAAGAGGACGGCACAGCGCCGGCGACACGCCATTTTCAGGTTACCGATCATCGAGCGGTATGTGATCCGCCAGGTTTCGATCCCGTTGCTGACGGCAATGGGCGCGGGCCTGTCGGTGCTGTGCGCCGAGCGCATCGTGCAGGTGCTCGACATCACCCTGGGCAACCGAAACTCGTTTGCCGTGGTGTTCCAGTTGCTGGCCTACTGGATGCCGCACTACATTGGCCTGGCCGCTCCGGTGGCGCTGTACCTCGGCCTGCTGTTCGGCTTCAGCAAGATGTCGAAGGATTCCGAGCTCGATGCATTTCTGGCAGCCGGTGCAAGCCTTGGCCGGCTTACGCGGCCAGTCTCGCTGATCGCCATCGTGCTGGCCATGAACGCAGCCTTGATGTTCGGATGGGTACAGCCCTATTCGCTGTATGCCTACCGCGCAACCGTTCACACGCTCGCCAATGTCGATGTTTTCTACCTGGCCGAAGAGGGTGTGTTCATGCAAACCGGCAAGCGCACCTTCATCCTCGACAAGCTGACCCGGAGCGACAACTCGTTCCAGCGCATCTTCATTTACGATGATTTCGGCGACAAGGGCAGCGAGACGATCACCGCCCAGTCCGGCCAGCTGATCGATGATGACGCGACCGGCCAGCCCAAGCTGCGGCTCTATACCGGTCACCGGCTCGAAACCCGGCAGGCTCCCCAACCGGGCAGCTCCGGCCCGGTGGCTGCACCCGTTGTCGGCGATTTCCGTTCTGCAGACGTGGGTATGGGCCGCCTGCAGCAAGCCGTCTACCGCAACCGTGGCGCTGCCCCGCGCGAACTGACGCTGACCGAGCTGTATACCCGGCTGCAGGAACCGGACCTGAATCCGCGGTTCCGGCAACAAGCGGTGGCTGAGTTCAACATCCGGCTTGCGCTGGTGGCGCTGGTGCTGGTGTTGCCGTTTCTGGCGTTGCCCTATTCGATCGGCCAGAGGCGTGGCAATCGAGCCTACAGGTTTGCCATCGCACTGGTGCTGCTGGTGGCGTTCCACGAAATCCTGCAGCAGGGAGCGACGGCCACCGGCGTGCGCGGGACGTCGGTCCTGTGGACGATCTGGCTGCCGTTTTCACTGTTCACCGCATTCGCCCTGTGGCGCTACTATGTCACCTGCTACACGCTGCCGAGGCCCTGGCTCGACCCGCTGATCGAGGAAACCGTTGACCGGGTCAAGGCCATATGGCAGCGCGTCCGGCCACCAAGGCCGGGAGTAAGCAGCCCATGAAGACGATTGGCTGGCTGCTTTCGCGCATGATCCTGATGCGCTTCATGACGATCCTGCTCGGCATATCCGCGTTCGTTGTGTCGCTGACGCTGGTGACCTATTCCGAGGAGATCATCAAGCAAGGCGGCGGCACGACGACCGCGCTGGGCCACTACGCCTTGCTGATGCTGCCAGTCACGGCCTCGACCTTCATGGCGATATCGGTGCTGCTGGCCATCCTGTTGGCGCTGGTGGAGCTGTCCTACCGCAGCGAGATGACCGCGATCTGGGCCACCGGCCTGTCACCACTGCGCGTGATCGCGATGCTGGTGCCGATGAGCCTCGTCATTGGCGGCATCACCTTCCTGATTGCCGACCAGGCCGTGCCGCGCGTCACGCCGCACCTGACCGAATGGGGCATCGGTGAATACAGCCGCAAGAAAGCCGCCGTCGGCAACCGCGGACCGATCTGGATGCGGGCGGGCAGCGACATCCTGCGCGCCGGCACCTCGAATGCAAACTCGACCGAACTCGGCGACATCATCATTTTCAAGCGCAATGAAAACGGTGAACTGCAAGAGCAGATCAGGGCCGAAACGGCCAGACTGGTCAACCGGCGCTGGCAGCTTGACAACGTGGTCATCTATCACGCGGAAAACGTCCAGCCTGACCGTATCTCGCGGATGATCTACTCCGGCGACATGCAGCCTGCCCGTGCCGGCAAGCGCTCGGGCGAGCCCGCTGAGATGAGCACCGTGGACCTTGGCTATTTCATCCGCAACGCCGGTTTCGGCATCAAGCCCGTGCACGTGTTCGAAACCTGGTGGTACCGGCGCGTTTCGCTGCTGTTGACACCACTGCTGATGGTGGCGTTGTGCATACCGCTCGCCGTCCGGTTTCGCCGTGGCGGCGGCGCTGGCCGGCTGTTCATGATCGGGCTTGCCATCGGCTTCACGTTCTCGATCTTCGAAGGCATTGCACTGACCATGGGCGAGGTCGGCTTCGTGCCACCCTTCTTCGGGGCGTGGGCGCCGTTCCTGATCTATGCAGCCATCGCTGCAGCCATCGGCTTCAGGGCCGAGACCGTAAGCTGAGATCAGGCAGAGGCCGCCAGTGCCGTATTGCCGGCGACAACGCTTGAAAACAGTTCGATGATGCGATCGATTTCGGCCTCGGTATGAGCAGCCGACACCGAGCAGCGCAACAGGCACAGCTTGCCGGGCGTGCCGGGCGGCAAGGCAATGTTGACGTAGACCCCAGCGGCAAGCAGTTGGTTCCACATCACCAGCGTCGATGGCTCGTCCGCACACTTGACCGCAATCACCGGGCTGACTTCATTACAGCCAAGTTCCAGCCCGAGGCCCTTCAACCCGTGGAACAACCGCGCGGAATTGGACTGCAGCCGTGCACGCCGTTGCGGTTCGCGCGCCAGCACCCGCACCGCTGCGGTTGCCGTGGCAATGGACGCAGGCGAAGGAGACGCGGTGAACATGTAGGGCTTGGACGCATAGCGCAGCGTGTCGAACATCGGGTGGTTGGACGCTCCGAACCCACCGATCGCGCCGATCGACTTGGAGAACGTGCCCACGACAAAGTCAGCCTCGTGCATCAGCCCGGCTTCATCGGCAAGGCCCCGGCCGTTCGGCCCGAGCACACCGAACGAGTGCGCCTCGTCGACCAGCAACTGGAAGCCATGCTTGTGTTTCACCTCGACGAAGTCAGCCAGCGGCGCGCGGTCGCCAAGCATCGAGTAGATGCCTTCCAGCACCACGAGCCTGCCGCCGCCATCGTTTTCCATGCGGGTCAGCCGCTTGTCGAGATCGGCTGCATCATTGTGGCGGAACCGCACCAGCTTTGCCCCCGACAGCGTACAGCCATCATAGATCGAGGAATGGCTGTCGGCATCGAGGAAGATGGTGTCCTTGGGGCCGGCCAGACCTGCCATCATGCCGAGGTTGGCCTGGTAGCCGGTCGAGAACACGATGCAGCCCTTCATGCCAAGGAATCCGGCAAGCTCTGCTTCCAGTTCCTCGTGGATGGCGTAGCTGCCATTGGCAATGCGCGAGCCTGTGGTACCGGTGCCATGTTCGGCAAGCGCCTTCTGGCCTGCCTCGACACAGGACGGCTCGAAGGTGATGCCCATGTAGTTGTTGGTGCCGGCCAGGATGGTATCGCGGCCATTGATCATCGCGCGGGTGGGGGACAGGATCTTGTCGTTGACCGGGCCGATGCGTGAACCGGCCTGTTCAACCGCATGCATCCGCTCCAGCAGCGGCTTGTACTTGTCGAGCAGGTCGGTCATCAGCATTACTGTCCTTGTGTCTTTTTCACCCGCGCCTTCACCACGCCGACCAGGTCACGCATGGTGTGCGTGTCCGACAGCACGTTGAGCGGGATGTCGATGTCGAAGTGATCTTCGACTTCCATCACGAAATCCATCACCGAAACTGAATCGATGGCCAGGTCGACCGCGATTTCCGTATCCGGTTTGAGGGGTATGTTCTTCTCGTTGAACGGTGTCAGAAGTTCGGCCAGCTTGTCGAATATCTCGGTATCTTGCGTCGTCATGCGTTCAGTCTTTCCAGCAACAATATGCCGTTTTGTAGGCGGGCTTCAGGGTGCAGGCAACCATCCGTTCTGTCTGTACCAGTGCAATGTCGATGCAAAACCTTCCGCAAAGCGGATTTGCGGTTTCCAGCCGCTTTCATCCTGCAACCGGGGCCCACTGCAAACCCAGTCCGGATGATACAATTCTGCCACCTTGCCACGGTTCAGGATGACAGGTTTGCCCGAAAGCTTCATCCATCCTTCTGCCGCCAGTGCCGCTGCCTGCACGAGCGGGCGCGGCAGCAGCACCAGCCGGCCATGCCGGCCCGTGGTGTGCTCAGCCGCCGCCGCGATCTCGGCGAACGAATAGCCCCCTCTCGTGCCGTCATCCACCTCGTACACCACCCCGCCCTTGCCGCCACCTTCGGCAACCGTTGCCAGTGCACGGGCCAGGTCCGTCACCTCGATCAACGACAACCGCTGCGCGTGCGTGCCGGTGAGCGTCGTGACGGGCTTCGTCAACTCGCGGATCAACGGCAGTGTCGCGCGGTCGCCCGGCCCATACACCGCCGGAGGTCGCACCACCACCAGCCGGTTACGCAGGTTGCCTGCCAGTACCTGCCGCGCAACCGCCTCGCCTTCAGCCTTCGACGCGGCATAGGCCGACAGTTGCGGTTCACGCGCCGCCAGTGACGATACCAGCACCATCCGGGCCCCGCCTGCCCGGCTTGCAACCTCGGCAACAACACGGCTGCCTTCGCGGTTGGTGGCCATGAAGCCTTCGCGGCTCAGCGCCTTGATGGCTCCTGCCACGTGGATCACCGCGTCGGCACCCTCGACCAGCCGGGCAACGGCCTTGGCGTCTTCCAGGGCGCCAGCAACCACCTGCGTTCTTGCGCTGTGCTGCAGCTCTTCGTGCAACCTGGCCTCATCACGGGCCAGCAAGCGCACGTCGTGGCCGCGGCTGAGCAGTTCACGTGCCGTATGCTGTCCGACAAAGCCTGTCGAGCCGGTAAGCGCAATCAACATGAAACGTGCACCGGCTGAAACTCCCGGGCGGTTACTCCGCAGCGATGGCGGCGGCTTCCGGCATGCTGGCAAAACCGCTGGCGATCTCGCCGATCTGGCCGGCCTCGAACATCGCCTTCGCGCCGGCGCGCGACAACTTGCCGGACGAGGTGAACGGCAGGCTCTTCGGGGCCACCATGACCACGTCCGCGTCAATGCCGATGGAGCGTGTGATCTGCGCCGAGACCTGCTTGCGCAGCGCTTCGATCGCCACGTCGTCACGCAGGCGGCACTGCACCAGCACCGTGACCCGGTCAGCGCCGTTGGCACCTTCCATGGCAAAGGCTGCCACGTCGCCGTCACGCACCTGTTCGACACGCTCGACCGCCCACTCGATGTCCTGCGGCCAGATGTTGCGGCCGTTGTGCAGGATCATGTCCTTGGCGCGGCCGGTGATGACGATCTCGCCATCGACCCAGTAGCCCATGTCGCCAGTGTCCATGAAACCGTCTTCGCGCATGATCGCAGCGGTAGCGTCAGCGTTGCGGAAATAGCCCGACATCAGGCTGGGACCGGAAATCTCGATGCGGCCGATGCGGCGCTCGCCAAGCTCTTCGCCCAACGCGCCCACGACGCGCATGCGGTGGCCCGGCAACGGCTTGCCGCACACCACGAAGTGACGCACCGTGTCGTCGCAGGTATCGGTACTGGCAATCGCCTCGCCCTGGTTCTTCATGGCGGCACGGTCGATCACGTCGACGCGGATTTCAGCCGCAGTGTCCGCGAAGGATACACCCAGCGTTGCCTCGGCCATGCCATAGCTCGGCAGGAAGGCCGATGGCTTGAACCCGGCGACGGACAGCGTCTCTGCAAACAGCTTGAGCACGTCTGCGCGCACCATGTCGCCGCCGATGCCGGCCACGCGCCACTGGTCGAGCTTGAGCGAAGGTGCATCACCGTTGATGCGGCGTGCAGCAAGGTCGAAGCCGAACGACGGGCCATAGGCCACGGTGCACTGGTTGTCCGACATCAGCTTGAGCCAAAGCGCCGGGCGGCGGGCGAACGCTGGCGTGGACAGGTAATCAATCGACACCTGGCCCATCATTGGTGACAGGCAGAAACCCACCAGCCCCATGTCATGGTACAGCGGCAGCCACGAGAAGGCCCGGTCGGTCGGGGTGATCTTCAGGCCATGGCGCAGGATCGCCATGGTGTTGGCGCATGCGGCCTTCTGCGAAATCAGTACGCCCTTGGGGTTGGACGTGGAGCCCGACGAATACTGGATGTAGGATACGTCATTGGGACCGAACGGTGCCAGCGTGGCGCCTGTGCTGTCGAACTCGGCCAGCTGCGCATGGGTCCATACCTTGCGAACCCGGGCGCGCTGGGCAGCTTCGCGCACCAGCTGTTCAAGGTCGGGAGTGGTCACGACTGCCGTTGCATGGGCACTTTCCAGCATGCCTGCAACGCGGCTGACATAGGCCTCATGGCCACCAATGTACATGGAATAGGGCAGCGGACACGGAATGACGCCGGCATACTGGCAGCCGAAGAACACGCTCATGAAATCAGCGCCGGTCTCGGCAACCACTGCAACCCGGTCACCGGGCTTGACACCCGCATTGACCAGCCGGTGGGCAACTGCGATAGAGCGCTTGCGCAGGCTGCGGTAGCTCATGCTTTCGTCAAGCTGGCCGCGTGGCCCGTAGAAGTTCATGCCGGTGCGCCCTTGCGCGGCATAGTCGAGGCCTTCGCAAAGGGTGGTGAACCCGCCCAGCCGCTGCACCAGTTCGGTGTTGATCGTCGGTGTCAGATGAGGTCCGGCGCTGCGCATATCCGCGCCGGCACCCGTGCCAATTTCGCTTGTGGTTTCTACCCGCACAACCCTACCCCTGCAGTTGTCTTGTACCCGTTCAGCGAACCTGGTTTGCTCCTGATTGCCCGCAGCCCTTGCCCACTGCTGGCGATCACCCCTGGATGACCGGTTCGTCTGCCCATTTTCTAACAGAAATGGCACGCCACGCTAAAATCACTTGATGTTTCACAATGTAACTTGCGAACCGCGCCCACCAGCCCAAGCGACTGATTTACATGGAAAAAACCATTTAACACTTTGTAACAGCCCAGTGTGCCGTCTGGCGGCATCCCCTTTTCGGTTCGCCAGGGGTGGCTCGGCATCTTGCCACGGTTGTGCCGCAGTCGAATCGGCATTGCGGCGGTGGCCCGGTCACAAGTTGAGCTTGCCCAGCATTACCGCCGCAACGAGCAGTGACAGTACCCCGAAGATGAACCCGGTCAGCCAGATGATGATGACCTGCGGCCACGACCGCGCCAGGCCGTTGCCATCCGAGGTTACAGCCATGTCGACTTCAACCATGCGATGCGCGGCGTAGCTGCGGATGGCACTGACCATGGCCGGCAACTCTCGGCCTTCCGCGACGGTTTCGTGACCGTCCTTGCCCTGCCGCACCAGCCGGTAGGTGCGCGGATCAGGCTCCATCTCGACATAGGCCACGGTGTCCAGCCATAGCCGCGGCGGAAAGCCGGTCTCCAGTTTGACCTGCAGGCGGGCAGCAAGATCGCGCTCGCGATCAAGCTTGCGCCTCAATTCACTGTCCAGCGCGGCCAGGCGCAGGGTCTGCGCATCGCGGATGTCGACCAGCGCATCGAAGTGTGCCGCCTGCGCCAGCCGGGCACGCCGCACATCCCGGTCAAGCGCGCTGAGGTCACCTGAACCGGTTGACGCGGGTTTACCGCTGATGTCAGGCGGGGGAGAGCTCAACGCGACAACCTTTTCGCAACACGTACAACACACTAGCCACGCGGGACAGGCGCGCGGCCTGATTGTGCCGCAATGACACAACCGGTTAAGGCAAGCCTAATATGCCTTTCATTGCAATGCATCCGCCATGCCAGAGGTTTTCGCCAATGCAAACGAATGACGAGACGGACTTCCCGCCACACGCATGCCGGGAATCTCTGTATGCGTCCAAAATCAGGACGGACTCGCACTGATACTGCCGCAAGGTCATCATCAACCATGCTGGATGGTGCGGGGGTGAGCGATCAGCCAGCGTAATGCTTCAACACTGGAAGCATATGGGACGGCGAAACATGACCGCTGCACTCTTCCGTGGTGAGCGAGCTGCGTTGGCTTGCGCCATGCTATCCCTGCCGCTTGCGATGTGTCCCGCGCCTGTGGCGGCCGGCGAAATGTACCTGTCCGCCGGTGGTGGGGGCGGCCTGAGTGACGCCTGGAGCTGGCAAACCCTGTCCTGGACACCGTTTTCGGCGTTTTCGGAAACAGGGGTGATCGTGCGCGGCGCCGTGCGCACCGATGCCAAGACCTATGTCACCGACCTGCCCGGCCAGCCCGATGCGCGCGTGTGGGCCAATGGCATAGGCCTCGATGGTGAAGCCGGCTGGCAGATCGCCGGCGAGTGGGGCCAGGTTGCAGCGCTGGGCGGCATAGCCTGGCGCGACTACGCGCTGTCTCCCGATGACCCCAACTCCAGTCTCGGATCCAACACCATCAACGCCCGCGCCACCGTGCAGGGCCACCTGGTTGGCGGCGACCGCTGGGGCGGTTTTGGCTATGCCGATTATGTCAGCGGCATCGACGAGTGGTATGCCGAGATCAAGCCCTACTACACGCTCGACAACGCCATGCGTATCGGGCCCGAACTGGCGCTGAGCGGCGGTGACGACTACCTGCACCTGCGCACCGGTGTGTTCGCGCTCGGCTGGGAATTCAGCCTGCCGTGGGCCGGACGGTTCTGGGCGGGCGGCTCGGCAGGTGCACTGTGGGACACCGACGGGTTCGGCGTCGAGCCTTACGGAACGTTGCACATCACTCGCAAGATCAGCGGTTTCTGAACGGGCGCGTCAGCAGCCCGAGCAGTTTCTCGTCGTGGCGGCGCTGCACGCCGATCGGCATTTCGTTCCACCGTTTGGTGGCAGACCGGCTGGCGAACAGTATGTCCCACACCGACAGGATATTGGCGTAGTTGGAGTCCGTGTCAGCCCGGATCGCGTGGTGATGCACCCAGTGGATCGACGGCGTGACCACGACCTTCGACAACGGCTTTTCCAGCCACGCTGGCAGCGCGATGTTGGAGTGATGGAACAGTGCCATGCTGAGCACGCACGTTTCGAAAATGATCACCGACGTCAGCGGGATGTCCATCAGCCAGATCACCACTGCCCGCACCACCGCCGACAGCATCACCTCGCCGAAATGGAACCGGAACGCCGAGCTTGCATCGAGAAACTCATCGAGATGATGCACCTCGTGAAACCGCCACAGGAACTGGATTTCGTGGTTGGCCCGGTGCCACCAGTAAATCCAGAAATCCAGTATCAGCAGGTCGATCAGCAGTCCCTGCCAGCCCGACAGCCATTCAGGGCGCCAGCCCAGGGCATGGGTCGAGGCAATCGCTGACAACGGAATGACGACGAGCGGCGAAAGGCCGGCGCTGATCAGCAGCAGGCTGGCGTTCTTGAGCACCCGCCAGGTCTTGTCGGCCATGGTGCGAAGCCCTGCCGCCGCCAGCGGACGCGCCTGCGGGAAAAGCCGCTCAAGCACCATCACGGTGATGATCACCGCGCCCAGAATCATGGCTTTCAATTGGATGTCCATGGTGCATCTTGTATCGCGAAGTCGCGCTCAATCCAAACTGACATGAACGTGATGAAATCCCGGAATCACGCGTCATCCGGCTGCTTCTTGCCGCCGCGTACCAAGGGCCACAGCAGCGGCATCGCCAGTGCGATCATCACGTAGCGCGCGATCTGGTGCGAGCCCACATAGGCGGGGTCCAGGTTGAGCGCAAACGACATTATGGTCATCGCTTCCAGTCCACCCGGCGCGAACGCCAGCATGGCATGGGCGAAGGGAATACCCAGCGTGGTCGACACGATGGCAGCCCCCGTCAGGCTGATCAGCAAGCCCACCGCAAGGCCGGCCAGCGCGGCACCACTCATGGAGATCAGGTCGGCCGGCTTCACCCCGGCAAAGCGCATGCCGATCATGGCGCCCAGCACCACGAACCCCGGCAGCAGCAGCCAGTTGGGCAGCACGCCATGAACCACGCCAGTGAGGTGCATGATGCCGCTGGCCAGCGCCGGGCCGAGCATCAGCCCGGCCGGTACATTCAACTTCTCGAACACGAAGCCCGCCACCAGCCCTGCCCCCAGCACCATCACCACATCGCGCAAGGAACCTGCCGGCGGCATCACAGCGGGGACGGCATCACCGGCGAACCCGGTGATCAGCGACGGCAGCACCGCGACCAGCGCAAACAGCCGGATGATCTGCACGATGGACACCTTGGCCAGGTCGGCGCGGGTGTCCGCCGCCATCGCAAGCGCAAGCGACAGCGCACCCGGCATGATGGCAAAGAAGCTGGTGGCCCGGTTCCAGCCGAAGACGCGCTCGTACAACACGACGCCCGCCACGACCAGCACGGCCATGGTTGCCGCCAGCATCGCCACGCTGGCCGGCCAGCGCGCCAGCGTTTCCATGGTTTCAGGCGTCACCGCGCCGCCGATCTGCAACCCCAGCAGGATGAACACGATGCGCGTGATCGACTTGGGCATCACGGTACGGATGGTGCCGGCAAGGGCCGCCCCCGCAACCGCCACCATGGCACCGGCCAGCCACGGGGCCGGCAGACCGAACCAGGCAAATACCGCCCCGCCCGCCGCACCGATGACCAGCGCCGCCGCGACCTGCTGCACCTGGAAACGGTTGTAGCCGGGCGATGTGCGGCTCATGCCTTGTAGTGCCCCAGCACGGCTTCGGTGTGCTCGCCCAGCCCCGGGCTGGCGCGTTCAAGCTTCAGCGTGCTTTCGGAAAAATCGATCGGCGTGCGCACGCTCGGCACCATCACGCCGTCACCGGCGGGCACATCCACACGCAAGCCGCGTGCGATGATCTGCGGATCGTTGAAGGTGTCCTCGACCGTGTTGATGGGACCGGCCGGCACGAACACCCTGTCGAACTCCTCCAGCATTTCATCACGCTTGCGCAGCGAGGTCCTGGCCGAAATCAGCGCCGCCAGTTCATCACGGTTCCTGACCCGGTCGGAGTTGCTGGCAAAGCGTTCATCGGCAATCAACTCTTCCAACCCCAGTACCTGGCACATCTTGGCCCACTGGCCTTGCGAGCCGGTGGCGATGATCAGGTGGCCGTCGCTGCACGGAAACACCTGGTAGGGAACGATGTTGGGATGGGCGTTTCCCATGCGCCGTGGCGGCGTCCCGGAGACGAGATAGTTGAGCGCCTGGTTGGCCAGCACGGCGGTCATGCAGTCGAACAGCGACACATCGACCTGCTGGCCCCGGCCGGTTTCCTCGCGCACCTTCAATGCCGCCTGGATGCCGATGACGCCATAAAGCCCGGTGAAGATGTCGGCAAAGGCCACGCCGATCTTCTGCGGCTCGCCATCGGGATCGCCGGTCAGGTCCATGATGCCGGACAGGCCCTGGATCATGAAGTCGTAACCGGCCTTGTGGGCATAGGGACCGGTCTGGCCGAATCCGGTCAGCGACAGGTAGATCAGGCGCGGGTTGAGCTTGCTGAGCGATGCGTAATCCAGCCCGTACTTGGCCAGCCCGCCGACCTTGAAGTTCTCGATGAACACGTCCGCTTCGGCCACCATTTTCAGGATGATGTCGCGGCCCTCATCGGTCTGGAAGTCGACCACGACGGACTTCTTGCCGCGATTGGCCGAATGAAAATACGCCGCATCGCCGGCTGAACCATCGGCGCGCGCCACGAAGGGCGGTCCCCAGTTGCGGGTGAAATCACCTTCCGGGCTTTCGATCTTGATGACGTCGGCACCGAGGTCACTCAGCGTCTGGCCGATCCACGGGCCTGCCAGGATGCGGGCCAGTTCGATGACCTTGAGGCCTTCAAGTGGTGCGGTCATGTCAAACGCTTTCCTTCATTCTCAGCCAACAGGCGTGTAACCGAACCGCTGCATGCCTGCGATCGCCTCTGGGCCGCCCAGTTGCGCGATCAGCTCGCGCTGGTCTGCAAACGCCTGCGCATTGATGGTTTCAGGGTCTAGCACATGGCCCAGCAAGGTGCGAAGCCTGTCGCGTTCGCGCTCGTGCATGGATGACCTGCCCAGATCGCGCAACTCGCGGCGGTTATCCGCCAGGTTGAAAAGCTGGGCCGCTTCATGGCCGGCGTAATGCACGTATTTCCACTGGCGGTAGCGCAGCATGGTGATGCCGCACGGGCTGCCGCCATCGTGATACTCGGAGATGATGAAGCGGTCCGGTTCGGGCCGGGCGATGAAGTCCTGCAAGGGTCGCGAGTGCCATGGCTCGCGCGCCTCGCGCTGGGCAACGCCCACCACGCGCTTTACCGTGGCGGCAACGTCGGTCAGCGAAACAGCCGTCGAGTTGACGCCTTCCGGCACGCCGTGGCCCATCAGCATGAGCGGGACGCCGACGGAGTCCTCGTACATCACCGACTTGGTCCAGAAGCCATGACTGCCCAGCATCTCGCCATGGTCCGACAGGTACATCACCGAGGTGTCGCGCGCAGATCCTGAATCCTCCAGCGCCTGCATCACCTTGCCGATGTTCGAATCCATGAAGCTGACGAGCCCGTAGTAGCCCTTGCGCGCAATCTCGCGTGAACCCTGGTCGAAATGATCGTCGTAGTTCCAGAACTGCGCCATCTGTTCCAGCACGTCATGCTCGGGCCGCTGGCGGGGCGGCTCGGGCAAGGTCTGGCGTTCGTAAAGCCGGTAGAACTCTTCCGGGCACTTCAGCGGGTAATGCGGGCTGACGAAGGACACGAACAGCACCCACGGCTTGCGCCTGAACCGCTTCGGGTATTTCCCCAGCCACTTGACGGCCTCGTGCGTGACGCGGCGATCATACTCGGTGTAGTCGGTCTCACCGGGGCCGATGTCGCGGGCAAGTTCGGCGGTCTCGTCATAGGCAGGCAGCGGATCGCGGATCAGCCCCTGCACCCATCCCCGGCCCTCGTTGGCCAGGTACATGGGTTCGATCTCCTCGTCGAAGCCGTGGTCGTCACTGGCACGGGCAAAGTGCAGCTTGCCGATGGACACAACCGGATGGCCCTTGTCGCGCACCTCGTGCGCCCAGCTCTGGTGCTGGCCTTGGTAGGCTTGAGCGGAAGACCAGCAGCGGGTCTCGTGCACCTGCATCCCGGTATGCAGCGAGGCACGCGCCGGCACGCAGATCGGCGACGGCGTGTAGGCATTGCTGAACCGGGTGCCGAGTCGCGCAATGGTGTCGAGCGTGGGCGTGCGCACCACCGGGTCGCCATAGCAGCGCGCCACGCGCCGCGAATGCTCGTCGGAGCAGAAGATGATCAGGTTCTGGGGGCGGTCCTGTGACAAGGGATGAGCTTTGCCCGGCCTCGATCAGTCCTTGACCGGCACGGTGTAGTTGAGGCCCAGCCGGCCACCGTCCGGGTAGATGGTCTGGCCGGTGATGTAGCTGGCCATCGGCGAGGCGAGGAACACCGCGATGGAACCGATCTCAGACGGCTCGCCAGGCCGGCCCATCGGCGTGCGCGACATGATGTTGCGCATTTTCTGGGCGTCGCTGGCA
>CAYMJJ010000006.1:61002-62666 GCA_964390445.1 uncultured Anderseniella sp. | reverse complement strand
GCGGTGCGGCGGTAGCTGACGCGGTGGCCGCGATACCCACGATGGTAGCCGTAGTGATGGCGGCGGTATCCGCGGTCGTGCGCATGGGCAGCGGCAGCCGCGCCGATGGCCAGCGCCGAGAATGCGCCAAGTGCAACGGCACCCTTCTTCGACAGGGCCTGGGCGGGTGTGGCGGCCATGGTTGCAGCGATGGTCAGGGCAGCGGCGGTAGCGATGATGGACTTCTTGAACATGGTTTAATTCCTCTGGTTTCCGGTTGCGTTGATGCCGTTTGCATCAGCCTGGAAACCGTTTTACAGACCCCCGCTTGAACCCAGCCTGACTGGCGTGTTCATCTCCGGTTCATGTCTGGACCCGGTGAGCGCATTCAGTCTCTTGACCAGAGCCCGGGTCTTGCCCATCACTTGCTGCCCATGACACTTGATCTTTCATCACCTGCCGCCTGCGGCCTTGATGCTGGCCGTCTGACCCGCATCGATGACTGGATGCGCCGTTACGTTGATGCCGGCAAGTATCCCTTCGCAGCCACGCTGGTCGCGCGCAGGGGCCAGGTAGCCTGGACCGGCCACTATGGCCTGTCAGACGTTGCGGCCGGTGTTGCCTATACGCCGGAGTCGCTGGTTCGCATCTATTCGATGACCAAGCCTGTCACTGCGGTCGCACTGATGATGCTGTACGAGCAGGGCCTGTTTCACCTCGACGATCCGGTAAGTGCCTTTATCCCGTCGTTTGCCGATGTGCAGGTGCTGGTGCCGGGCGCTGAACGTCTCGACCAGACCGAACCGCTGGCAACGCCGCCCACCGTGCACCATCTGCTGACCCACACCGCCGGACTGACCTACGGGTTCAACCAGGATATCCTGTCTCAAGCCTATCTTTCCAACCGGCTTGATTTCGGCCAGCGCGCGGGCGGCCTGTCCGAAACCGCCAACCGGCTGGCGCAGCAACCGCTGCTGTTCCAGCCCGGCACCCGCTGGCATTACTCGGTGGCGTCGGACGTGGTGGGCCGCATAGTCGAGGTGATATCCGGCAAGACGCTGGACCGGTATTTCCAGGACAACATCCTCGGGCCGCTCGGCATGCATGACACCTCGTTCGTCGTGCCGGCAACAAAGATCAGCCGGCTGGGCCCGGTCTATGCGTTTGACCCGAAGGGCGGCCTGCCGGAGTTCCCGGCTGGTTTTGGCGAAGGTGAAGTCGACACCCTGTCCGGCGGTGGCGGCCTGGTATCAACCGGCCACGACTACCTGCGCTTCGCCGAGATGATGCGGCGTGGCGGCGCGCTGGGCGATGTGCGGCTGCTGGGGTCGCGCACCGTGCGCCTGATGAGCGCAAACCACCTGCCCGGCGGTGTCGACCTTGCAACGTTGGGCCCCAGTGCCTGGTGCG
Organism: uncultured Anderseniella sp.; assembly: GCA_964390445.1. Taxonomy (GTDB): domain Bacteria; phylum Pseudomonadota; class Alphaproteobacteria; order Rhizobiales; family Aestuariivirgaceae; genus Anderseniella. Next base: position 61,277 of record CAYMJJ010000006.1, on the reverse strand, counting down.
AAACCTCGTTCTCGGGGGTTGGCTTCGGGCTTGGCGTGGCGGTCAACCTGTCGCCGGCCCGGTCCATGCTGTCGGCTTCGGCGGGCGACTTCTCATGGGGCGGCATGGCCTCGACCTATTTCTGGTGCGATCCGGCCGAACAGATGTCGGTGGTTTTTCTGACCCAGTTGCTGCCGTCTTCCAGCTATCCCAACCGCAAGGAACTGCGCGCCCTCGTCTACCAGGCCATCGTGGATTGACCAAGCAATGCCAGGAAAAGTGTGTAGCGGTTTTCC
>CAYMJJ010000006.1:0-60778 GCA_964390445.1 uncultured Anderseniella sp. | reverse complement strand
CAATGCCAGGAAAAGTGTGTAGCGGTTTTCCCTCCGGCATTGCGACAGACTAGAGCAATGCCAGGAAAAGTGTGTAGCGGTTTTCCCTCCGGCATTGCGACAGACTAGAGAGACCTTGCGATCAGCACCTTCATGATCTCGTTGGTGCCGCCGTAGATGCGCTCCACTCGTGCATCGCGGTACATGCGTGCAATCGGGTATTCGTTCATGTAGCCATAGCCGCCGAACAGTTGCAAACACCGGTCGATGATCTTGCACTGCAGGTCAGTGACCCAGTATTTGGCCATGGAGGCTGACGTGGCATCCAGCCCGCCGTTCAGGTGGGTGGTGATGCAGTGATCCACGAAAGTGCGCGCCACGGTGGCTTCTGTCTTGCACTCGGCCAGCACGAACTGGGTGTTCTGGAAATCCGCGATCGCCTTGCCGAAGGCCTTGCGCTGCTTGACGTAGTCGATGGTCTGCTCGAGCGCGCGCTCGATCCTCGCGATGGCCTGGATGGCGATGATCAGCCGCTCCTGCGGCAGTTGCTGCATCAACTGCACGAAGCCTTCGCCCGCCTGGTGGCCGAGCAGGGCATCTGCGGGCACCCGCACGTCATCGAAGAACAGTTCCGATGTGTCGTTGGCCTTCAACCCGATCTTGTCCAGGTTGCGACCGCGCCGGAAGCCTTCTGCCGTGTCGGTTTCCACCACGAACAGCGAGGTGCCCCTGGCGCCCAGTGCGGGGTCGGTCTTGGTCACCAGCAGGATCAGGTTGGCCTGCTGGCCATTGGTGATGAAGGTCTTGGATCCGTTGATCACATAGTGGTTGCCGTCGAGGCGGGCATTTGTCTTGACGCCCTGCAGGTCAGACCCGGCACCCGGCTCGGTCATGGCGATTGCACCGATCAGTTCGCCGGTAACCAGCCGCGGCAGCCAGCGCTGCTTTTGCTCCTCGGAGCCGTAGTGCAGGATGTAGGGCATCACGATGGCCGAGTGCAGCCCCGCGCCGAACCCGTCGCAGCCGGTCTTGCCGGCCGCTTCGATGATCACCGCGTCGTGGCCGAAGTCACCACCCGCCCCGCCATACTCCTCCGGTGCCATCGGGGCCAGCAAACCGGTTTCGCCGGCCTTCTCCCAGATCGCGCGATCAACGATTCCCTCGGCCTCGAAGCGGTCGTAGTGGGGTACAACCTCGCGCTCGAAGAACCTGATAGCCTGGTCTGCCAGCAGGACATGGTCGTCGCGCATCCAGCCACACCGTGGCAACATCTTATGGGTCATGCGTGAAGTCCTGGATCAATCTTGTGACCTTGTCAGTGTGCGTTGGTCGAAAAGCCGGCGGCAACAACAAAAATGCCACCGGGCATCAGCCGGTGGCATTGCAATCCTGATCAGGCACGGCCGCGACAAGGTCTCAGCCTGCCTTGCGTTCGTTCTCGGTGCGCTCCTTGAGCATGTTGTCCACCAGTTCGACCGTGCGCTCGAGATCGCCGATCGCCTGGTCAAGCTCGACGCGCTGTACCTTCAGCACGCCCAGCCGCTCACGCATCTTTGTGGATGCGACCCGCAACTGTGTCAGCTGGCCGTCGCGGAGATTGTACAGGTCAAGCATCTCCTTGATTTCCTCAAGCGAGAAACCCACCCGCTTGCCGCGCAGGATCAGGTTGAGGCGCGCACGGTCACGATACGAGAACAGCCGTGTCCAGCCGCGGCGTGCCGGGTTGAGCAGGCCTTTCTGCTCGTAAAAACGCAGCGTACGCGGCGTAACATCGAATTCCTTGCACAGTTCCGTGATCGAGTATGTCCGATCTCGGTCTGTCCTAACCCCCGGGTCTTTGGTCATGTTCAGTCTCCCGTCCGAATCAATCGAACACAATGATTGTCATATTTATGGCTGATAGAGAGCCGCAGAGCTACGTCATGCGGGTTGAAGTTGACGTAGCATGTGATTGCGGCAAGATTGGGCCGCAATGACGATGCGATGGTGTCATGCGATCGTCACCTTCAAGCTGCGCACCGTGCTGTTTCACAGCTGAACAAGTGATTTTTCAGGCTGACGGTCCTGTGTTCGTCGTCAGTGTCCGTCAAAGACACGCCTGCTTAACCCGTTCTTAACCAAAAAGATTAACCTTTGGTACCGAGACAGAGGGACAGATTCGAAATTGTCCCGGGGTGTCCAGCTTGCCGGCAAGGGCAGATCTGGGTTGGGTTCGGAACGGAAGAGACAGTGACAATGAAGCCAGGCATTCCTTGGAGCGTTAAGGGCATTGACGGCAAGGCACGCGAGGTTGCCAAGGACGCAGCCCGTGCCGAAGGCCTCACCCTTGGCGAATGGCTGAACCAGAAAATTCTCGAAAGCGCCCAGGAAGATGCCGAGCTGAAAGCCCGAGCCACGCGCCGCAAGGCCAGTTCCTCGACCACCAGCCGCAAGCCTGCCCATGTGAAGACCGCTGCACCTGTTGCCCCGCCCGCCCTGGCTGACCCGTCCGCTAGTGTCATCGCCGGCAAGCTGGATGAACTGTTTGACCGCATTGCCGGGCTGCAGCAACCAGAGTCTGCACCAGCCCTGCCTGTGCAGCGCGCCTCTGCAGAAGCTGGTGCCAGTTCACTGGCCATGGAAAGATTGCTCGACCGCATCGTCTCCAGCGAGAAGCATACCCACGAGTCCATCGTCCACCTTGGTGACAAGGTCGAGCGAATTGGTGTCAAGGTTGAAGAGCTGTCAGAGCGTCCGCCGGAGATCAAGGCCCGCGACCTGCCCGGTTTCACTGCCCTTGAAGGCGCCGTACGCAACATTGTCGACCATATCGAGAAGTCCGAAGCCCAATCGCGTGAAACGATGACATCCCTGCAGAGGCGGATGGCGGAGATCTCCGGCAAGGTCGAGACGCCGCTTGCCGCCGCGGCCGCGGTTGCACCGCAGATGGTCAAGGATCTCGAAAGCCGCATGAGCCAGCTTGCCGCCCAGGTCGAGAAGGTCTCTTCCGGATCCGGCGACCAGCAGCTCAAGCAGATATTCGAAGCCCGTATCCGCGAACTGGCCGAGCGCATCGACACGGTGCGCCACTCTGCGGAAGCCATCAGCCAGAAGGCCCAGGCCACCGCCAGCCAGGCTGCCGAAGAGCACGCCCGCGCCATCGAGGCCCGCCTGGCAACCCTTGTGGAGCAGGCAGAAAGCAAGCTGGCAGAAGCCGGTAACGGTGGCCGGGGCCTCGAAGAAGTGCAGGCTGAAATCGCCCAACTGCACAACCGGTTCGAGGAAATCCGCCAGCAGGCGGCCTCGGAACACGAGGTTCAGGCACTGCGTTCAGCCCTTGAAAACCTGTCCAGCCGGGTCGACGAGAACCCCGCCCAGGAACCCATTGCCCAGATCGAGCAGCGCATTGCCGAACTGACCGAACAGCTCAGCCAGGTACCGCAGCCGGTTGACCTGCAGCCGCATATCGGCCAGCTCGAACAGCGTATCCACGCCATCGACCTGCAGATGGCCGCGCCGCAGGTCCAGACCGACCCGGCTCTGGCCGAACAGATCAGCCATATCGAGCATCGCCTGGCCGCAACCGAGCAGCAGCTGGGCAGCCTCGGCACCATCGAGAGTTCAATCCAGCAACTGTTCCAGAGCCTTGAGCGCAGCCAGGCCGAGACCCGCGAACTGATCGCAGGAACCGCAACGGCCATGCCTGTTGCTCACGAGACCGCCGAACCTGCAACCAGTTCGCCGGAATTCAGGGCCCTGCAGGACGGCCTTGCCGCCGTTCGTGCCAATGCCGAAGCCGCCGACCAGCGCACCCAGGAAACGCTGGAAGCTGTCCACGAAACGCTGGCCCAGATTATCGACAAGCTTGGTGAACTGGATCGCCCCGGCGCAGAGGCCCGTTCAGCATCATCCGTCGATGACATTGCCGCCAAGGCTGCCGCTGCCGCCTCGGCGCTGGCGGGCAACTTCGAAGCGCATCAGCCATCCGATGCTGCGCGTGCCGAAGCCCCGCTGTTCGAAACGGCTGCCGCCGCTGCTGGATCCGGCATCGACCTGGGTCAGATGCCGCCGCAGCCATCCGTCCAGTTTTCACCATTCGATGACCCTTCCTCCATCAATGCCCAGGCAGCGTCTTCACCGCGGCCGCTGCAGCCCCAGCCCGCCCAGGCTGAAGACTGGCTGTCGGTGGTTCGTACCCACATGAGCGAGCAGCATGGCGTCGCACACAAGCCGGTATCGATGTCGGCTGGTGGCCAGACCGACTTCATTGCTGCAGCCCGCCGTGCAGCCTCGGCTGCTGCGCCGTCCAGCCCGGTCGGGTCGGTACTGACTGCCGGTGCAGGCTTTGGCGATGTCCCCGCCCCTGCCGCCGCTGATTCCCAGAAGAGCCGTCTTGCATCGCTTTTGTCGCGCAATGGCAGCAAGTCATCCGGCAAGCAGTCCGGCGATGCTGCACCCGCCGGTTCCAGCCGCAAGCGGCTGATGCTGGCTGCTCTGGTGCTGCTGGCGGCAGTCTCTGCCTACACGGTCAACTCCGGCACCTTCACGTCCGGTCCGGCCCAGCAAAGCAGCATCCAGCCTGCACCCGCCGCCTCGCCGGTCGAGCCTGTATCCAGCCTGCAGCCGGCTCCGCAGGTGTCTGTGGCCAAGTCCGACATGCCCATCGCTGGCTTGCCTGTCCAGTTGCCCGAAACCGCCAGCACCGACCCGATCACCACCGCGTCGCTGGGCGCGGGCGGCACCGACCCGATGCTGTCGCACCAGCCCACGCCGCTTGGCGAACCGATCACTGCCGCCCAGCCAGCACCGGTTGAAGCGGTTGCTACGGCTGAAGCCCTGCCCGCCGAAATCGGCACCGAGGCCCTGCGCAATGCCGCCAACAGTGGTGATTCAAAGGCCCAGTTCATCATCGCCAGCCGCTACCTCGAAGGCCGCACGGTGGAGCGCAACCACGATGCAGCTGCATACTGGTACGCCAAAGCCGCCAACGGTGGCTTGTCTGCTGCGCAATACCGCATCGGCACGCTGTATGAACGTGGCAGTGGCGTACCGCAGGACCGTGCCAAGGCCATGGACTGGTATGCCAGGGCCGCCGAGCAGGGCAACGTCAAGGCGATGCACAACCTCGCCGTGATGTCGGCCGATTCCACCAAGGGCCAGCCGGACATGACGGCTGCAGCGCGCTGGTTTGCCGCTGCCGCCGGTCACGGCCTGCCGGACAGCCAGTACAACCTTGCTGTCCTGAACGAGCGCGGGCTCGGTGTGCAGAAGAACTTCAACGAAGCCTACAAGTGGTTCAAGCTGGCCGCCCGCCAGGGTGATCGCGACGCGGTCACCAAGGCCGAGGCGATCCGCCGCCAGATCGATACGGCCACCGCCGACCAGATCGACCAGCTGGTTGCCAGCTGGAAGCCGCTGCCCGCCGATCGCGATGCAAACATGGTGTCGATCAGCGAGCCGGCCTGGGGTATCCAGCAACCGCAACAGCAGGCCTCGGCCGATCAGGTAGCCCCCGCTGCACAGGCTGCCCCGGCTCCGGCCATGAATGCCCAGCCGGTGGAGACCCTTACGGCGAAGGACCAGGTGCGCCGCGCCCAGGAACTGCTGGCCCAGAAGGGTTTTGACGCAGGTCCCGCCGACGGCTCCATGGGTTCCAGGACTGCTAATGCCATTCGCCTCTACCAGTTGAGGAACGGCTTGCCAGTCAATGGTTCGGTCTCGAAACAGTTGCTCAGCCACCTGCAGCAAGGCACCATCTGACGACTGCCGGCCTGCACCGGCTCTGACGTCAGGTACTGTTCAAAGCCGTGTCACGTGGTAGACTTCGTGCACCGGCCTTGACGACGGTCCAACCCGGACGAGCGCGCGTATGCAGTTTGCAGACACATTGAAGAAAGTACCTGCACCTGCCTTGTGGCTGGGCCTGGCCGGCCTGGTGCCGTTCTGGCTGCCGCTGGTGCCGCTGTATGCCGGCGGCATGATGGCTGATGGCCGTGCCTTGCTGCTGCTCATGGTGTATGCCGCGATCATCCTGTCGTTCCTCGGCGGCATTCGCTGGGGGGCCGCCTTGAAGTTGCCGCGCGGGCCGCTGCAATCCACCTTGTTCGTGCTGTCGGTGCTGCCGTCGCTGGCTGGCTTTGCTGCGCTGGTGCTGCCGTCCGGTGCCGGGCTCATCCTGCTCATCGTGGCGTTCATGGTGCAAGGCGCATGGGATGTACAAGCCGCGCAGAACCGCCGGCTGCCGCCGTGGTTTGCCACATTGCGCGCCATCCTGACTGCAGGTGCCGTCATTGCGCTGGTGGCTGGTCTCGTTGGCCGCATGGTGGCTGGTTAGGCCAGAACCGCCCGGCCCGGCAAAGTGTGCAGTGCGGTCCGGCCAACCATCACTGCCCTGAAATGATTGTCCGGCAACAGCGGCCGGAACACCTCGTGGCGCAGGTCCAGCCCGCCCGTGTACGCCCCGAACGCCGGCAGGATCAGCCGCCTCGGCGACAGCACGAAACACTTGGCCCGCACTCGCCGCCCCCGCCGGCTGATGGCGGCGACCGGATGCAGGTGCCCGGCGATCTCAGCCGTCGCCCCCGTCGTCGGCTCGTGGCACAGGTTCAGCGGTCCCAGCGCCACCATTTGCGCGCGCGCACCCGGCAAGTGCGCCGGCAACTCAGGGTCATGATTGCCCGACAGCCAGGTGATCGCGCAGCGCGTCGCAATCCGGTCGAGCAGCCGCCGGTCAGCCGGGGCCATGCGTGAAGGCCCGCCCGTATCATGGAAGCTGTCGCCCAGCAGCATCACCTGAGCCGGTGTCCACCGTTCGACCGCCGCCAGCAGTGCCAGCAGCCCTGTCCGGGTGTCATAGGGCGGCAGGTGCACGCCAAGGTGCGCCCGGGCCGAGCCCTTCTCAAGGTGCAAGTCCGCCACCAGCAGCGTGTCGTAGGCCGGCAGGTAGACGGCACCGCTCAGGCAGGGCAGAAGGTCGATGCCGGCAAGCTGCATGGCCAGCGTCTCAGCCGGGCCGCATGGCGTCGGCGATGAGTTCGGACTCGAGGTCGCGGGCAGCTTCGGCGAGGAGAGCGTCATTGGCTTCGCCATAAACCGGTTCGCGCCCGATCTCAAGCATCACCGGCACCGCCAGCGGCGATACCCGCTCCAGCGCCTTGTGCACGATGTTGCCGCGAATGCGCGCCAGCATCTGAGCCAGCCGTTTTGCATCAATCAGCCCGGACGCAGCGTCATCCCAGGCCGCCTTCAGCAACCAGTGGTCGGGCTGGTGGGTGCGTAGCACATCATGGATCAGGTCCGACGAAGCGGTCATCTGCCGCCCGGTCTTTTCCTGCCCCGGCCAGCGTTTCTCGATCAGCCCGGCTATGATGGCGCAGGTGCGGAAGGTGCGCTTCATCAGCATCGATTCCGCCAGCCACGCATCAAGGTCGTCGCCCAGCATGTCCTCGTCGAACAGTGCCGCCAGCGACATCTGCCCCACCTCGATGGCCAGCGACAGGTCGCGCAGGCACCACACCGACAGCGCATAGTCATTGCACACGAAACCCAGAGGCTTCATGCCCAGCCGCTCCAGCCGCCGCGTCAGCAGCATGCCCAGCGTCTGGTGCGCCAGCCTCCCGTCGAACGGGTAGCACACCAGGTAGTGCTTGCCGGCCCTGGGAAACGTCTCGACCAGCATCTCGCCGGCCTTGGGCAGCACCGACTTCAGCCGCTGCATCTCCAGCCACTCGCGAACCTGCTCCGGCAACGTCTGCCAGCTTGATGGTGTCGCCAGCATCTGCCGCACCCGGCTGGCCAGGTAGGTCGACAGCGGAAACTTGCCACCCTGGTAGGACGGCACCATCGGCTCGGTCGCACTTGACCGGCTGACCAGCGCGTTCATTTCCTCGATGCCTTCCAGCCGCAGCACCTGGCCGGCAAACAGGAACGTGTCGCCGACCGACAGCTGCTCGGCGAACCATTCCTCCACCTCGCCCAGCACCTTGCCGCCCCACTTGTTCAGCGGCTTTCCGGCTGCTGACTTGCGACGCCCCGCCAGCTTCACCTTCAGCATCTCTGCCTCGACGATGGTGCCGGCATTCATCCGCCAGGCTTGCGCCAGCCGTGGATGGGTCAGGCGCAGCCGTCCGTCGGGCATGGGTTTGAGCTTGGCGTAGCGCTCGTAGGCGCGCAGCGCATAGCCGCCGGTCGCCACGAAATCCACCGCCTGGTCGAAGTCGGTCCGGGTCAGATTGCGATAGGGCCAGGCAGAGGTGATCTCGGCGTAAAGCTTGTCCGGCAGAAATGGCGCCGCCACCGCACTACCAAGAATGTGCTGCGCCAGCACATCACGTTTCAGCTCCATCGGACCTTCGGCGTCCTGCGCGCCATCGAATGCCGCTGCCCGCGCCGCCTCGCACTCCAGCACCTCGAACCGGTTGGCCGGCACGAGGAGGGCGCGTGATGGCTCGTCATAGCGGTGGTTGGCGCGGCCAATCCGCTGCAGGATGCGGCTTGAGCCCTTGGGCGCGCCCACGTTGACCACCAGGTCCACGTCGCCCCAGTCGATGCCGAGGTCCAGCGTCGAGGTACACACCACCGCCCGCAAGCTTCCCGCCGCCATCGCCGCCTCGACCTTGCGCCGTTGCGACACGTCGAGCGAGCCGTGGTGCAGCGCGATGGGTAGCGCATCCTCGTTCAGCGTCCACAGTTCATGGAACAGCCGTTCAGCCTGCGAGCGCGTGTTGGTGAACACCAGCGCCATGCCCGCCCCCTTGATCGCCTCGTAAAGCGCAGGCAGCGCATGGACCGCCGTATGGCCCGACCACGGCATCCGGTCCCCATCAGTGCGCATGATCTCGATATCAGGCTCGGCCCCGCCGCGCGCCTCGACCAGGCTCGACATCTCCTCGACGCCGGCCTCGCGTTGCGGCATCAGCCAGGCGCGCAGGTCGTCCGGCCGCGCGACGGTGGCCGACAGCCCGATGCGTTTCAACTTCGGCGCAAACCGTTGCAGCCGGGCAATGGCCAGCGCCAGCAGGCACCCGCGCTTGCTCGGGGCCAGCGCATGCAATTCATCCAGGATGATGGTGCTGAGGTTGGCGAAATAGTGCTCGGCACCCTCCTGCGCAATCAGCAGCGAAACCTGCTCCGGCGTGGTGATGAGGATATCGGGCGGGTTGGTCTTCTGGCGTTGCCGCTTGTGGGCCGGCGTGTCGCCTGTGCGGGCCTCGATGCGGATCGGCAGCCCCATCTCGCTGACCGGCATTTCCAGATTGCGGGCAATGTCCACCGCGAGCGCCTTCAACGGCGACACGTAAAGCGTGTGCAGGCCCTTGCCGGCTGCTCCCTGCGCCAGGTCCACCAGCGACGGCAGGAAGCCCGCAAGCGTCTTGCCGCCACCCGTTGGCGCAATCAGCAAGGCCGAGTTGCCGGCCGCCACCTGGGCATACATCGCAAGCTGGTGCGGCCGTGGCTGCCAGCCGCGCGCGGCAAACCAGCCAGTGAACGGCTCGGGCAGGCGGGCAGCTTCCGGGGTGGGCCTTGTCACGTTCGTGTCCATGCAATTTCAGTATACGCGGCCCGGCGCGCCTGTCAGTTGACAAAGATGCAGCCTGCCATGCCAATGCCTGCCACCATGCAGCCGATCACCCACAGATATGTCGTCACGATGGCAGTACCCATCATGCTGGCCAACGTGTCACAGCCTTTGCTGGGCATTATCGATACCGCCGTAATCGGGCAGTTGCCGGAACCCTATTTCATCGGCGCGGTTGCCATAGGCGCGATGATCTTCAATCTCGTCTACTGGGCGTTCGGTTTCCTGCGGATGGGCACCTCGGGCATTGCTGCGCAAGCCTGGGGGGCGGGCGACGGCAAGGAACTGACAGCCATCTTTTACCGCGCCCTGCTGCTGGCCCTCATCCTCGGGCTGGCCGTGCTGGCGCTCTCGCCGTTGTTGTCTCGAGTGGCGTTCTGGGCCATTGCCGCCAGTCCCGACGTGGAGCGCGAGGCGCGCATCTATTTCGACATCCGCATCTGGTCGGCACCGTTTGCGCTGGCGAACTATGCCGTGCTCGGCTGGCTGATCGGTATCGGCGCCATGCGCTCGGCGTTCGTGGTGCAGATCTGGCTCTACACCGTCAACATGGTGCTCGACTATGTCTTTGTCATGCACTTCAACATGGCCACTGCCGGCATCGGCTACGGCACGCTGATCGCCGAAGTGTCCACCGCCTTCATCGGCATGGCGGTGGTCTGGCGCTTCCTCAAGGCCGAGGGCGAACGCCCCTCGCGAACCCGTGTGCTGGACCGCGAAAAGGTCATCCGCATGCTCGTCGTCAACTCCGACATCATGGTGCGCTCGCTGCTGCTCACCTTCGGCTTTTCCTGGTTTGCCGCGCAAGGCGCACGGCTCGGCGAGGTCACGCTTGCAGCCAACGCCATCCTGCTGCACTTCTTCTCCATCGGCAGCTACATGATCGACGGCTTCGCCAATGTCACCGAGGCGCTTGTCGGCCATGCCGTCGGGGCCAAGCAGCGCGACCGCTTCGCCAGGGTAGTGCGGGTGTCGAGCGGCTGGGCGCTGGTGACGGGGCTGGTGCTGTCGCTTGCCACGCTGGTTGTCGGGCCGTGGGCCATCGACGTGATGGCGGTCAACCCTGAGGTCCGCGAGGTCGCACGAAGCTACCTGTGGTGGGCAGCGCTGACGCCGGTGCTGGGAGCTGCCTGCTTCCAGCTTGACGGCATCTTCATCGGCGCTACCCGCACCCGCGACATGCGCAACATGATGATCGTGTCGTTCATCGTCTACATCGCATCAGGCTACGCGCTGATGGCGTTGTTGGGCAACCACGGCCTGTGGCTGGCCATGTGCGTGTTCTTCGTCCTGCGCGGAGCAACGCTCTACTGGCGCATGGCGGCACTGCGCCGCGAAGCATTTGCCTGAACCTTCCGCCGGCGCTAGCGTTTGAGGTCCATGACACGCGACCCCGGCACCTGGCTTTACCCAACCCCTGCAGGGCTGTACTGCGAGCCGGGTGATTTCTACATCGATCCGGCCCGGCCCGTGGATCGTGCTGTCATCACCCACGGCCATGCCGACCATGCCCGCCCCGGCAACGCTGCCGTGCTGGCGACGTCCGAAACCCTGTCGATCATTCAGGTGCGCTATGGCGATCGCGCCGGTGGTTCGCTCCAGCCCATCCGGCCGGGCGAAACGGTCAACCTCGACGGCGTTGCCGTATCGATGGTACCGGCCGGGCATATTCTCGGTTCTGCCCAGGTCGTGCTTGACTGGAACGGCTATCGCGCCGTGGTGTCGGGTGACTACAAGCGCAGCAGCGACCCGACGTGCCAGCCGTTCGAGGTGGTCCGCTGCGACCTGTTCATCACCGAGGCGACCTTTGGCCTGCCGGTGTTCCGCCATGAGGACGCCGGCGACGAAGCCCGCCGGCTGGTGGCCTCGCTGGCCGCATCGCCGGGTCGCACCCACCTGCTCGGTGTCTATGGCCTCGGCAAGTGCCAGCGCATGATCGCGCTGATCCGGGCAGCAGGATATGACAGGCCGATCTGGCTGCACGGCGCGCTGCAGGGCCTGTGCGATTACTATGTGGCGCAAGGCTTTGACCTCGGCGATCTGCGCCCGGTGGCCGGCGAGACGAAGGAAAGCCTCACCGGCGAACTTGTGATGTGTCCGCCGTCTGCCACAACGGATCGCTGGTCGCGCCGCATGGCTGACCCGCTGACCGCCTTTGCCAGCGGCTGGATGCGGGTGCGCGCCCGTGCCCGCCAGCGCGGCGTCGAGCTGCCGCTGGTTGTGTCCGATCATGCCGACTGGCCGGAGCTGCTCGATACCATCCGCGATGTGGAGGCGTCTGAGGTATGGGTGACGCATGGCCGCGAGGACGCGCTGCTGCACCAGATCTCTGCCATGGGCCTGAAGGGCCGGGCGCTGGCGCTGGTCGGCTTTGACGACGAGGGCGAGTAGTCATGGAACAGTTCGCCGAACTGATGAACCGGTTGGCTTACACCTCGTCGCGCAATGCCAAGCTCGACCTGCTGGTCGCCTACTTTCGCGCAACGCCTGACCCGGATCGCGGAATCGCGCTCGCCGCCATGACCGATGGCCTCAACCTGCGCCTGCCGTTCCGCCGGCTGGTCGGTGAAATTCTCGAACCGCATGTTGATCCGGTGCTGTTCAGGCTGTCGCGCGATTACGTCGGCGATACCGCCGAGACCGTTGCCCTGTTGTGGCCCGACCGGGATGCGGGCGGCACTGCGCCAACGCTTGAGGACGTTCACCGGCGGTTGCTGACACTGAAGCGTTCCGACGCTGGTCCGCAACTGGCCCTGTGGCTCGACATGCTCGATGCGAATGGCCGCTGGGCACTGCTGAAGCTGGTCACCGGCGCATTGCGGGTGGGCGTGTCGGCGCGCCTCGCCAAGACCGCGCTGGCGCAAGCCTTCGGCAAGGACGTCGGCGACATCGAGGAAATCTGGCACGGCCTCGAGTTGCCCTACTTGGACCTGTTCGACTGGCTCGATGGCACCGCCGGCCGGCCCGACATGGGCGACCTGCCGGTGTTCCGCCCGGTCATGCTGGCGCACCCGCTGGAAGATGATGATATCGCCACGATTAACGCTGCTGACTGGGCCGCCGAGTGGAAATGGGATGGAATCCGCGTTCAGTTGGCCGGTAACGGACGTGAATTGCGGCTCTATTCACGCACCGGCGATGACATATCCGCTGCCTTTCCCGATATAACTGATGGCTTTTTGGGGTTTCATGGCGTGGCAGACGGTGAATTGCTGGTGCTGCGCGATGGTGAGGTAGCTCCCTTCAACGACCTGCAGCAACGGCTCAACCGCAAGACCGTCACAGCCGCCATGCTGAAGCAACATCCGGCGCACATCCGCTTCTATGATCTGCTGTTCAATGGCGCCGACGACGTTCGCGACCTCGATTTCACCGGCCGGCGTGGCCGCTTGCGCGCCCTTCTTGACGAACATCACTGGCCGCACGCCTCGCTTAGCGAGATCGTGGAATTTGCCGCCGTTGACGACCTTTCCGCGCTGCGTGACAGCGCCCGCGACGACAACATCGAGGGCCTGATGCTGAAACGGCTTGCCTCGCCCTATCTCGCCGGCCGGCCCCGCGGCCACTGGTACAAGTGGAAGCGCGCCGCCCTCACCGCAGACTGCGTGATGATGTATGCCCAGCGCGGCTCGGGCAAACGCTCATCCTATTATTCCGACTACACTTTCGGCGCCTGGCGGACCCGGGAGGACGGCACCGATGAACTGGTGCCGGTGGGCAAGGCCTATTCCGGCTTTTCCGATACGGAGCTCTTGAGGCTCGACAAATTCGTCCGTCAGAACACGACCGAGCGCTTCGGCCCGGTGCGCGCCGTCAAGCCGGACCTGGTGCTGGAGGTGGCGTTTGACGCGGTACAGCCATCGTCGCGGCACAAGTCGGGCATCGCCATGCGCTTCCCGCGCATCCACCGCATCCGCTGGGACAAGCCTGCCGCCGAGGCCGATCGCCTTGACACGCTCCTGACATTGATTGCCCAATAGACTGGCGAGAACAATGATCCGAGGGAGAGTGACGATGAATTTTGACAAGATGAAGCGGCTTGCCGCCACCGGCAAGATGAGCCGCCGCGACTTCGTGCAACTGTCAGTCGCAGCCGGCCTGACTACCGTCGCCGGTGAAAACCTGTTTGTGCAATCCGTGCGCGCCGAACCGAAAAGGGGCGGGGACTTCAAGGCGGGCTTCGGTCATGGCGGCACAACCGACACGCTTGACCCGGCCACCTGGGAAAACTCCATGGTCGCCGACATCGGCAACATCACCTTCGACTACCTTGTCGACATCGACACGAAGAACAACGTTGCATCGGGCCTGGCGGAAAGCTGGGATTCCAATGACAAGGTCGACCAGTGGACGTTCCAGCTGAAGAAGGGCGTGGAATTCCACAACGGCAAGAGCCTCGACGCCAATGACGTTGTCGCCTCGATCAACCACCACCGCGGGCCCGACACCAAGTCGGCAGCGAAGTCGATCCTCGAAAGTATCAAGGACGTCCGCACCGACGGCACTGACAAGGTGGTTTTTGAACTCACCGCCGGCTCAGCCGACTTCCCCTATGTCGTGTCGGATTACCACCTGCCGATCATGCCGGCGCAGGACGGCAAGGTTGATCCGCAAGCCGCCATTGGTACCGGTCCGTTCAAGCACGAGGTATTTGAACCGGGCGTGCGATATGCCGCCACCCGCAACGACAATTACCACGGCCAGTCATGGTTCGACTCAGTCGAGATGCTAACCATTCTCGACGTGGTTGCGCGGCAGAACGCGCTAACCTCCGGCGACGTGCACTACATCGACCGGCCTGACCTCAAGACACTGAGCCTGATGAAGCGCAACCCGCAACTGGAAATCGACCAGGTCACCGGCTTCGGCCATTATGTTGCACCGATGAACTGCACCATGGCCCCGTTCGACAACAAGGACGTCCGGCTGGCACTGAAGCATGCCTTCAAACGTCCTGAACTGGTCGACAAGGTATTGCTGGGCTACGGCGCGCAGGGCAACGACAACCCGCTCGCCAAGTCGATCAAGTACGCCATCGACCCGGAACCGCGCCACCAGTACGATCCCGAGAAGGTGAAGTTCCATCTCAAGAAGGCAGGCATGGAAAACCTCAGGGTCGACCTGTCTGCATCCGATGCGGCGTTTGCCGGTGCAGTGGATTGCGCCACGTTGATCGCCGAGCACGCAAAGCAGGCCGGCCTCGACATCAATATCGTGCGCGAAGCATCCGACGGGTATTGGTCCAACGTCTGGATGAAAAAGCCCTGGTGCTTCTCGTACTGGGGTGGCCGGCCCACGGCTGACTGGATGTTCACCACGGCGTATGCTGCCGAAGCCGCCTGGAACGACACGTTCTGGAAGAACGACCGTTTCAATGCGCTTCTGGTCCAGGCCCGCGCCGAACGCGACGAGGCCTTGCGCGCGGAGATGTATGCCGAGATGCAGAACATCCTGCATGACGATGGCGGCATCATCGTGCTGATGTTCAACGACTTCGTGACCGCTCACTCAAAGGCGGTGGCGCACGGTGAACTGAATTCCAACTACGACCACGACGGTGGCTACATGTACCGACGCTGGTGGATGGCATGACGGACTGATTGCTGTAGCCACAAGACGGCGGGATGACGTTTTTTATTGCCATCCCGCCGGAAAGGGTCTGGTCAGACCGGCAAAAGTTTGCAAACGTTGATGGCGCATGCAGCAAAAGCGGGATCCAACCTGCATACTGCATGAATGAGGGTGGGCGTTGCGGATGCATCCGATTCTGAAGACAGTGTTGCAGCGATTGGCCCTGGGCCTGCTCACGCTGTTCGTTGTTTCAATCATTATTTTCTCGTCCCTGCAGTTCCTGCCAGGCGACTTTGCGACTGCGGTGCTGGGCCAGGCAGCCACGCCCGAAACGGTTGCTGCGTTCCGCCGTGAACTGGGCCTTAACGAACCGGCCGTGGTCCGCTACATCCAGTGGGTAACGGGGGTGTTGCAGGGCGATTTCGGCTCATCGTTCTCCGGCCGCAGTTCAGGCCGCGAACGCGAAGTAATGGAACTGATCGCCCCGCGGTTATGGAACACGCTGTTCCTGGCGGCCATGACAGCCGTCATCTCGGTGCCGCTGGCGCTGGCGCTTGGAATCACTGCCGCACTCTACCGCAACTCGTTGTATGACCGGACCATCAACGCAACCACGCTGACGACCATCTCGTTTCCGGAATTCTTCGTCGCCTACATTCTCATCCTGCTGTTCTCGCAGCTCTGGATCGGGCTGCCGTCGCTGGCCAATGTTTCACCGGAAACGCCGTTTCTGGAGCGCGTCGAGAAATGCATGTTGCCGGCACTGACGCTGACCCTCGTCATCGTGGCGCACATGATGCGCATGACGCGCGCCTCGATCATCAATCTGCTGGCCAGTCCATACATCGAGATGGCCCGGCTCAAGGGAATCTCGTCGAGCCAGGTCATCCTGCGCCATGCCTTGCCGAACGCCTGGGCGCCGATCGTCAACGTCATCGCCTTCAACCTCGCATACCTTGTGGTTGGTGTGGTGGTGGTTGAGGTGGTGTTCACCTATCCTGGTGCCGGACAGCTGATGGTGGATGCCGTCAGTACCCGTGACATACCGGTGGTTCAGGCGTGCGCGCTGATCTTCGCCGCGACCTACATCCTGCTCAACCTGTTCGCCGACATCGTGTCCATTGTTACCAATCCAAGGCTGCTGCACCCCAGATGAGCGCAGATAACCAGACATATTCTGCCGTGGACGAGGTTGCCATTGTCGTGACCCGGCGCACCTGGTCGCAACGCGTCTGGCGGGCCCTGAAAAGGGCACCGCTGACGGCATGGTTCGGCATGATCGTGATCCTGGGCTATCTCGTCACCGCAATTTTTGCGCCACTGATTGCGCCTTATGGACAGAGTCAGATCGTGTCCAGTGTGCCCAACGGCCCATGGACATCCGAGTTCATCTTCGGCACCGATGGCCTGGGCCGCGACGTGTTCTCCCGCATGGTCTACGGCGCGCGCAACACCATCGGCATCGCGGTTGCCACCACGTTCCTGTCGTTCCTGATCGGTGGCACGCTGGGCGTGGCCGCAGCACTCAACCGGTCATGGCTGGACCAGGGTCTCAGCCGGTTCGTTGACGTGCTGATGTCGATCCCCAGCCTGATTTTCGCGCTCATGTTGCTGGCCATCTTCGGCTCCAGCATCACCAACCTGATCATCATCATTGCCATACTCGACTCAACCCGCGTGTTCCGCCTGGCGCGTGCAGTATCGCTCAACGTCGTGGTGATGGACTATGTCGAAGCCTCGCGGCTGCGCGGTGAGTCGCTGCCGTGGGTGATGCGCCGTGACATCCTGCCCAACATCCTGCCGCCGCTGGTGGCCGAGTTCGGCCTGCGCTTCTGCTTCGTGTTCCTCACCATCGCCTCGCTGTCGTTCCTCGGCGTGGGCATCCAGCCGCCGACCGCTGACTGGGGTTCGATGGTGCGTGACGGGGCCTCGTTCATTTCCTACACCCAATGGAACTGTGAACTGCCCCTGTGTGGACTTGACGTGGCACTGATCCCGCTGCTGCCGGCTTGTGCCATCGCGCTGCTTACCGTGGCGGTGAACTTCGTGGTCGACTGGTTCCTGCACAAGACGAGCGGCATCCGCGATGAAAAGTGATGCGCTGACGTCACTCCTGCCAGCCCGGGTGCTGAGCTGGGGCGCGTTCTATGCGCTGGTGCTGTTGTCCTGGACCGGCATTTTCCTGATGACCGCACACCTGCCCGGTGGCCTGCTGTTCAACCTGTCGCAACCTGGCTTCTGGTCGGCGCTGTGCATCTCTGCCGCCGAGGCAGATCCGCTGGCGCTGTTTGCAATGTGGGCGCTGATGTCTGCGGCCATGATGGCACCCACGCTGGTCCCGGCGCTGTCGACCTATGACGACATGACCGCCACCGGGGCGGCGAACACGGCTGGCTTCGTCGCGCTGGTCACGGGTTATCTGGCGGTGTGGCTCGGGTTTTCTGTCGCCGGTGCAGCGGCGCAAGCCGCCCTGTCGTCCTGGGGGCTGGTGTCGCAATCAGGCGCCAGCGCATCGGCATGGCTGACCGCAGGGCTATTGCTGGTGGCCGGTGCCTACCAGTTCTCGTCGCTCAAGGAAGCCTGTCTGAGCAAGTGCCGCCGCCCGCTGATGTTCTTCATGCAATACTGGACGCCCGGGCCTGCCGGTGCGCTGCGCATGGGAGTGCGGCTGGGGGTGGTGTGCATGGCCTGCTGCTGGGCGTTGATGGCGCTGGGTTTTGTGGGCGGCACCATGAACCTGGTCTGGATGGGGGCGGCAACCGGCTTTATGGTGCTGGAAAAGCTGCCTGACGTCGGGCGCTGGCTGACCCGTCCTGCGGGAGTTCTTCTGCTGTTGGCCGGACTCTACTGGCTCGCAGTCGCAATCGAAATCGTGTGAACGGAGTACGACACAATGGCTGAAATGCCAGAATGGAAAATCAAGGGCGAACTGATCCTCAACTGCAACTGCACGGTGTTCTGCCCTTGCGTTGTAAGCCTCGGCAAGCATCCGCCCACCGAGGGCTACTGCCAGGCGTGGCTGGGTGTGCGCATCGATGAAGGCCATTTCGACGGCGAAGACCTGTCGGGGCTCAACGTCGGCATGCTGATGGACATTCCCGGCAACATGGGCCGGGGCAACTGGAAGGCCGCAGCCTTTTTCGACGAACGCGCCAGCGACAAGGCTTATGCGGGGCTGGAGAAGATCTTCTCTGGCCAGGTACGTGGCACGACTGGACTGTTCTCCATGCTGGTTGGCGAATTCCTCGGCGCAGAACGCGCTGCCGTCACCTACGAGACAGAGGGCAAGAAGCGCCGGCTGATGGTGGGCAAGAAGATCCAGGGCGAGATCGAGCCGGTTTCCGGCCATGATCCGGATACCGATATCGTCGTGACGAATACCGGTTACTGGATGGGCCCGGACATCACCGTTGCCCAGGCCAACAGGGGCCGGGTGCGCAGCCATGGCCGGGTCTGGGACTTCGATGGCCGTTCGGCCGAAATCTGCCAGATCGACTGGCACGGTCCCAACTGATCTCGGCAACAGGCAGCAAGGCGGATAACGGCATGGCAAGGAAGTCTCAACAGGACCGGACCAGGGGCGAACTGCTTCTCGACATGCGCGACATCAGGATCGAGGGCTACTCTGATGACAAGTGGCACCCGATCATCAAGGGTGTCGACCTGACCTTGCACCGGGGCGAAGTGCTCGGGCTGATCGGTGAGTCCGGTGCCGGAAAGTCCACCTTGGGCAAGGCGGCGATGGGCTATGTCCAGCCCGGCTGCCGCTTTACCAGCGGGTCCATCATGTTTGACGGCATGGACCTGATGGCCATGCGCGAGAGCCAGCGCCGCAAGCTGCGCGGGTCTCGCATCACCTATGTCGCGCAAAGTGCCGCCGCCTCGTTCAACCCGGCGCACCGGCTGATTGACCAGTGCGTCGAGGCCACAGTTTCACATGGCCTGAAGCGCGAGGCCGAAGCCAAGGCCGATGCCCGCGAACTGTTTGCCGCCCTGCAACTGCCCGACCCCGGCAAGATTGGCGAACGCTATCCACATCAGGTGTCCGGTGGCCAGTTGCAGCGTGCCATGACGGCGATGTCGATGTCACCGCGGCCGGACCTGATCATCTTCGATGAGCCCACCACTGCGCTTGACGTGACCACCCAGGTGGAGGTGCTGTCGGCCATGCGCGACATCGTGCAGAAATTCAATACCGCCGCGATCTACATCACCCACGACCTCGCCGTGGTAGCCCAGATGGCCGATGTCATCAAGGTGCTCCGCTATGGCGAGACGGTCGAGATGGCGCCGACCCGTGACATGCTGCGAAAGCCCGAGAAGGCGTACACCAAGTCGCTGTGGGCGGTGCGTTCGCTGGAAAAGCCGGAACAGACCAGCGAGGATACGGTGCTGCGGGTCAACGGCGTCGATGCCAGCTATGGCGGCGTGGTCAAGGTGCTGCATGACGTCACCATCAACGTGCCGCGCGGCTCCACCGTGGCGGTCGTCGGCGAGTCCGGCTCCGGCAAGTCCACCACCGCCCGCGTCATCACCGGCCTGCTGCCGCCGATGAAAGGCAACGTGCTGTTCAACGACGAACCGCTGCCGCTGGCGCTCAAGGACCGCACCAAGGACCAGTTGCGCCGCATCCAGATGATCTAC
Organism: uncultured Anderseniella sp.; assembly: GCA_964390445.1. Classification (GTDB taxonomy): domain Bacteria; phylum Pseudomonadota; class Alphaproteobacteria; order Rhizobiales; family Aestuariivirgaceae; genus Anderseniella. Next base: position 41,028 of record CAYMJJ010000006.1, on the reverse strand, counting down.
CAGATGGCCGATACGGCGATGAACCCCAAGCACACCGTGCGCGACATCATCGGCCGGCCGCTGGAATTCTATCTCGGCCTGTCCGGCAAGGCGCTCGACGATCGCATCTGCGAACTGCTCAAGATGATCGAGCTGGATGAAAGCTTCATGGAACGCCTTCCCGGAGAGCTGTCAGGCGGCCAGAAGCAGCGCATCTGCATTGCGCGCGCGCTTGCCGCAGAGCCGGAGGTCATCATCTGCGACGAGGTTACCTCGGCGCTCGACCAGATCGTGCAGGAAGGCATCCTCAAGCTGTTGCTGCGGCTGCAGAAGGAATTCAACATCACCTACCTGTTCATCACTCACGACATCGCCACCGTGAAGGCGATTTCCGACCAGATCGTGGTGATGTTCCAGGGCCGGGTGGTCGAGCAGGGCATGAAGAGCGAGATCCTGTCACCGCCGTTCCCGGATTATACCCAGCTGTTGCTGTCGTCGGTGCCGGAGATGGACCCGGACTGGCTGACCAACCTGTTGGATGAACGTGCCAGCGCCGGTGGCTTGAGCGCATCGGGCAACTGAAACCTGGCCAGGGTTGCGCGCGTCGCGGGGTCACGCCGCCGGCCCCGACCCTGCCATGCCTGCCAGCGGAGAAACCATGAGCGGCAATCCGATCATTGTCTGGTTCACCCATGACCTGCGCCTGGGCGACAATGCAGCCCTGAGCGCTGCAGCCGCATCCGGACGGCCGCTGCTGCCGGTCTACATCCTCGACGATGACACCCCGGCTGACTGGACCATGGGCGCGGCGTCACGCTGGTGGCTGGAGCAATCGCTGGGCTCGTTGCACGATGCGCTGCAGGACAGGGGCGGCAGGCTGGTGCTTCGCCGTGGCAAGCCGCTCAAGGTGCTCGAGCAACTCGCAGACGAAACCGGCGCACACGGCATATGGTTTTCACGCAACTACGCACCTTGGTCAGCCGGGCTGGAGACAGCGCTGGCTGGCTGGGCCAGCGGACAGGGTATCGAGTGCAAACGGTTTGCCGGCTACCTGCTGCATAACCCCGAGGATATTCGCACCGGTGGCGGCACGCCCTACAAGGTCTACACGCCGTTCTCCAGGGCCTGCTTCGAGAACGAACCTCAACGCGGCCCCCGGCCAGTGCCGCAAGGCATGACGTTCTGGGGCGGCAGCGTAACCAGTGATAAGCTTGCGGACTGGGATCTCTATGACGGCAAGCCGGACTGGGCGGCCGGCTTTGCTGAGCGCTGGACTCCGGGCGAAGCCGGTGCTCACGAAAAGCTCGACCGGTTCATCGCGCAAGCCGCGCAAGACTATGCCGATGCCCGCAACATTCCCGCCGTCTACGGCACGTCGCGACTGTCGCCGCACCTGCACTTTGGCGAAATCTCGCCGCTGCAATGCTGGCACGCCATGCGCCATGCCATGCATGACGGCCGCCGCAACATCGACAAGGGCGGTACCACCTTCCTGAAGGAGCTGCTGTGGCGGGAGTTTTCCTATCACCTGGTTTGCAACTTCGAAAACTTCATGACGGAGCCGTTTCAGCCGAAATTCGCCGATTTTCCATGGACCAGCGATGAAGGGGGCCTCAAGGCGTGGCAGCGCGGCATGACCGGCTACCCGATTGTCGACGCCGGCATGCGCGAGTTGTGGGCCACCGGCTGGATGCACAACCGAGTGCGCATGATCGTCGGTTCGTTCCTGGTGAAGGACCTGCTGATTCCGTGGCAACGTGGTGAGGAATGGTTCTGGGATTGCCTTGTCGACGCCGATATCGGCTCCAACGCGGCAAGCTGGCAGTGGATCGCCGGCTGTGGTGCCGATGCCGCGCCCTACTTCCGGGTGTTCAACCCGGTGCTGCAGGGCGAACGGTTCGATCCAGACGGCAGCTATGTGCGCCGCTGGGTGCCCGAACTGGCAGACATGCCGGAGAAGTTCGTGCACAAGCCGTGGGAAGCGCCCGGGGACGTGCTGGAAAAAGCGGGCGTCAGGCTGGGCGACACCTACCCCAAGCCGATCGTCGATCATGGCGAAGCCAGAGACCGGGCGCTGAAGGCTTACAACAAGATCAGGTAACTGGTCATACCGGCCCACCCGGCGGGCGTCGCCTGAAACGTTCAGCCAGGAAGTCCACGAAGGCGCGGGTCTTGGCAGGCCGGTACTTGTCAGCCGGGTAAAGCGCATGCAATGCAGTCGGCTTCGGCTCGAAACCTTCCAGCACCGCCACCAGCGATCCATCTTGCAGTTCAGACGACACGATGAACGCCGGCAGCAGCGTTATGCCGCGCCCGGCTACGGCCGCCGCCTTCAGCACGTCGCCATTGTTGGAGCACAAGGCAGGCTCGACGTTCATCTGGGCATTGCGCTCGGCGCCACGCACCGGCCAGCTCATCTGGTTGCCCATGTGGCCGTAGTGCAGCAGTGCATGAGTTGAAAGGTCGGCAGGGGTGCGCGGGCGCCCGTGCGTCTCAAGGTAGCCGGGGCTGGCGCACATCAGCCGTCTTATCGGGCACATGGTGCGGGCAATCAGCGACGAGGGGCCAAGATCGCCAATGCGCAAGGTGACATCGAAACCTTCCTCGTAGGGGTCGACATAGCGGTCGTTGAGGATCAGCGATACGGTGATTGCCGGGTGCAGCGCCATGAAATCAGCCATCGCGGGGCCAAGTTCACTGACACCAAAACTCATCGGCGCGTTGACCCGCAACAGGCCTTTCAGTTCGCCGGTAACCTCGCCCGTCGCGGCCTCGGCCTCTTCCATTTGCGCCACCAGCGCGCGTGCCCGCTCGACGAAGACCTGGCCGGCCTCGGTTAGCGCCATGGTGCGGGTGGTCCGCTTGAGCAGCTGGGCGCCAAGCTGGTCTTCCAGCGCGCCTACCAGCCGCGACACCTGCACCCGCGTCAGCCCCAGCTTGCGGCCCGCCGCCGCGAAACCGCCTTCGTCCACCGTCACGACCAGCGCTTTCATGCCATCGAATCGATCCATGCGACGATTGTATCGCATTTTGATGCAATAAGTAACAGGAATACGAGATTGTCTACATATTTGCATGCATTATCTTGATCTGATCAATATACAACGCGCTGTCCGCCCCCCGGACGCTGCTACAAGGAAACAGTCACATGTTGCACCTAAGACCATCAGAAGCCCGCGGCCATGCGAATTTTGGTTGGCTGGATTCACGCCACTCATTCTCATTTGGCCAGTACCATGACCCGGCCCACATGGGTTTCGGACCTTTGCGGGTCATCAATGAAGACCGTGTTGCGCCCGGTGCCGGATTCGATACTCACGGCCATGCTGACATGGAAATCATCACCTGGGTTCTGGACGGTGCACTGGAGCACAAGGACTCGCTGGGCACAGGCTCGGTGATCCGGCCAGGCGATCTGCAAATCATGTCTGCCGGCACCGGCGTGCGGCATTCGGAGTTCAATGCGTCGAAGTCTGATCCCGTGCACTTCCTGCAGATCTGGATCATTCCCGCCACCGGGGGGCTGGAACCGGGCTACGACCAGCGCAGTTTCAGCGAAAAGGGCCGGCATAATGGTTTGCAGTTGCTGGTATCGGGCTCCCCAGGTGACGGGTCCTTGCTGGTTCACCGCGATGTCGACCTCTACGCGAGCCAGCTCGACAAGGACGCAGCCCTGACCTTCAGCCCCGAACCGGGCCGCAAGCAGTGGCTGCAGCTTGTTTCGGGCGAGCTTGACGTCAATGGTGAGCAATTGCGCCGGGGCGACGGGCTGGCCATTGCGGATGAAGCGGAAATCGTCATCACCGCTCTCGACGGCTCGGCATTTCTGCTGTTCGATATGGCCTGAACTCGATTCAACCTCAGGGGGGATGCCAAGTGGCGCAAACCGACTTCACTGGCCAGGTGGCCATCGTAACGGGCGGTGCCCAGGGGATCGGCCTCGCCGTCGCACGCCAGCTGGCGGACGGCGGGGCCAGCGTCGCCCTGTGGGACATGGATGGCGAACTGGCCGCCAAGGCGGCTGCCATGTTGCCCGGCAGCTCCATTGGCGTTCCTGCGGATGTGACACGTGAAGCCTCCATCACGGAAGCCTTGCAGGTGACCACGGCCCGTCTTGGCGCGGTGTCCGTGCTGGTCAACTCTGCCGGCATCGCCGGCCCCAACGCGCCCGTCGCCGAATATGATCTGGCAGATTGGCACCGTGTCATCGAGACCAACCTGACCGGAACCTTTCTCGTCAACAAGGCGTTGGTGCCTGGCATGGTCACGCAAGGATATGGCCGCATCTGCAACATTGCCTCGGTGGCGGGCAAGGAAGGCAACCCGAACGCCTGTGCGTACTCTGCATCCAAGGCCGGGGTCATCGCCCTCACCAAATCCCTTGGCAAGGAGTTGGCCGCCCATGACATCGCCGTCAACTGCGTCACTCCTGCCGCTGCCCGGACAAGAATCTTTGACCAGATGAGCGAGGATCATATCAACTACATGCTGTCGAAAATTCCCCGGAACCGATTCCTGGAAGTAGATGAGGCCGCGCACATGATTGCGTGGATCGTGTCTCCTCAGAACAGCTTCACCACCGGTGCGGCTTTTGACCTGTCCGGTGGCCGTGCTACCTATTGAAATCATCTGCCGGTACTGACCAAGGAGCCACTCGAAACATGGCTGACAAGCTGAACATCATTGCAATTTCCGGTAGCCTGCGCGCCCGCTCATACAACACCTTGACCCTCAAGGCCCTGCAGTCGATGGCCGGGGACAGCCTGGACATCGAGATCGTCACGCTCAAGGGCATCCCTGTTTATGACGGCGATGACGAGGCGGCCAGCGGTGTGCCAGAGATCATCCGGAAGCTCAACGGCAGGATCGCCGGAGCCGACGGCGTGATCATCGCAACGCCCGAGTACAATTTTTCCATCCCCGGCGGGTTGAAGAATGCCACCGACTGGATCAGCCGCTTCAAGGACCACGCGCTGAAGCAGAAGCGCGTCGGCATTGTCGGGGCCTCGATGAGCCCGGTCGGCACGGCACGCGCGCAATATCACCTGCGCCAGAATCTCGTCGGCCTGGAATCGTGGACCATGAACAAGCCGGAACTGTTCGTCAGCCAGGCCCAGACCAAGTTCAATGATGACGGCGAGTTGACCGACGAGGATACCGAAAAGTTCGCCAGGGCCTGGCTCGATGCGTTCGAGGCCTGGGTGCGGCTGGGCTGATCGCGTGGCGGTGACGGTTATGGGTGACGGCTGACGTAAAAGTGCCCGCCCATGCGTCTTTTTCAAAACACACGGGCGGGCCTGGTACGCGCTGCTCGGGACGGCGACAGGAGCCACGCGACCATTTCGTGTCGTCTCGAGCGCAAACCTAGCCGGCCGCCCTCGTGACGCATTGGGATCTTTGTTAAGGTGTGACCATGTCACGCCCGTAGTCAAAATCCGTTCAAAACTGTTGGCAGACCCCTCTGCTGTCTTGAATGATGCTTGCGGTTATGGACATCAGCGCGGCCAAACCTAGGCGATTCTGGGGCTGGAACATTCGATATTGCCAGCCAGCAACAGCTGCCTGGGTCAAATTCTGCGCTGGACATTCCTGCTGACTGTCTTTGATACTCGAAAAAAAGCAGCGGCGATGCATGCGATCAAGACTCTGGACGTTTTCCGATTGCTGTACCAAGCCGCCCTTACAGCCAACCCTGCAGGACACCCTGCATCGTTGGGTGCGGGAATAGTAGACTGAGGGAGCGCAATTATGGGCTATCGCATCGTACTGGCCGATGACCATCCCCTGTTCCGGGATGCCTTGCGGTTGACGTTGCGCGATGCCATTGCCGATGCCTGTTTCGACGAGGCCGGGTCCCTTAACGAGGTGATCTCGCTGCTGTCCGAGCCCAACGATGTCGACTTGCTGCTGCTTGACCTGAAAATGCCGGGTGTGCAGGGCTTCTCCGGCTTGGTGCTGGTCCGGGCACAGTTTCCCCTGGTGCCGGTTGTCATCGTCTCGGGCAGTGATGACTCATCGGTGATTGCCCGCGCGATGTCGCTGGGCGCTTCAGGTTTCATCCCCAAGTCTACCCCCGTCGCCCAGATGCACCAGGCCGTGTCTATGGTTCTGGACGGTGGCGAGTGGATACCCGCTGACGTCGACCTGAACGCCACCCTGGACAGCGAAGCAGACGACATTGCCCGGCGCATGTCGACCCTCACACCGCAGCAGATGCGGGTGCTGATGATGTTGCGCGAAGGCTTGCTCAACAAGCAGATCGCCTATGAGCTGACGGTCTCGGAAGCCACCATCAAGGCGCACGTGTCGGCGATACTGCAAAAGCTGAATGTGGAAAGCCGGACCCAGGCTGTCATAGCTGCAGCCCGCATCGACGGTGAGCAGTTCGAGACGGGTCCCGCCACCCAGACAATTTAGCAACGCCCGGATGCGCTACTCCGCAGCCTGCCTGCCGCGCGCCCGTGCGGCTCCCAGCACATTGCGTAAAATTGCAGGCCGCAGCGGCTTTCGCAGGTACACGACGCCCGCGGCTTCAGCCGCTGCCTGGACGGCGGCAGATCGCTCGGCGGTAATCAGGGTGGCGTCAAACACCACCCCGGCTGCGGCGCGCAGTTCCTGGATCAGTTCCAGTCCGCTCTCTTCGTTGAGGTGATAATCCATCAGCACCATGTCGTATGGCCACGGCCGTTGCGCACGTGCCAGCGCCAGTGACTGCTTGCCATCGCTTGCAGTGGTTACCTCGCAACCCCATCCGGACAGCAAATGCCGCATGCCGTCGATGATGCTGGGTTCATTGTCGACCACCAGCACCTTAAGGCCCAGCAAGCGCCCGCCGCCGGTGGATCGAGCGGCTGGTTGCAACTGCACCGGTTCATCGCGGACGTCCGACGCCGGAAGCTCCAGCCTGAAGACGCAACCCGAACCGTTGCCCGACTGCAGTTGCAGGGGGTGGTTCAGTACCCTCGCCATGCGTTCGACGATCGACAGACCCAGCCCCAGCCCGGCAATCGACGAGCCCTCCTGTTCAAGCCGCTCGAATTCGCGATAGACAAGCTGCTGCTTGCTCTCCGGGATGCCGGGGCCTGAATCATGCACCTCCACCAGCACCGACTTGCCCTTGCGCCTGCATCCGATCAGCACCTTGCCAGACGGTGTGTACTTAATCGCATTGCTGATCAGGTTCTGCAGGATGCGCCGCAACAGCTTGCGGTCGGATTCAACCACCAGCGAGGAGGCCACCATGACCAGCCGCAAGCCCTTGTCTTCTGCGGCCAGCGAGAACTCGGTGCGAAGTTGTGCCATCAGGTCACCGATCGCAAACCGCGTCAGCTCCGGCTTGATGGCGCCTGCATCCAACCTCGACATGTCGAGCAGGGCGGACAGGATCTCCTCCACGGCTTCGAGCGACTGATCGACATTGTGCACCAGGCTCTTGTTGCCGGAACGAGCAGTCCGGTCCATCAGCGACGACGTGAACAGCCGCGCAGCGTTGAGAGGCTGAAGGATGTCGTGCGAGGCAGCCGCGATGAATCGGGTCTTGCCAACATTGGCTTCCACGGCCTTGGCGCGGGCATCTTCCAACTGGCCGTTCAGCGTGGTCAGTTCCTGGGTGCGCTCCAGCACCCGCTGCTCCAGCGCCTGGGCAGTCTGCACGCGCTCGGTGATGTCGGTAAAGGTGATGACGCGTCCATCATCGGGCATCGAGTTGCTGCGCACGTCGAGTACCACAGAGCCATCGGCACGGGTGATCTGGAAGGCCTGGTCCTGCATGGCCATCAACCGGAGCACCTGGGTGTGCGCTTCTGCCAGGGCGCGACCTTCATACTCGAAGTTCTCGTGCAACTGGTTCAACACGGTGTTGAGCGGCACGCCCACCTTGCCGAGCGATGCCGGCAGGTCGAGCAGTTTGCGGAACTGCGTGTTCCAGCACACCAGCGCCAGGTCGTGGTCGAACACGGCTATGCCCTGTTCGACGTGGTCGATGGCGGACTGCAACAGGTCACGGTTGTAGACGATGGCGTCCGAGGCGTCGTCGAGCAGCCGCATGGCCCCGCTGGACGTGGTGCCGTCACGTTGCACCAGAAGCGCCATCACCACCCGTGCCGAGGCTGTGCCGATGGCGCTGGCCAGCAGCCGCTCGGCAAATTTCAGCAGTTCATGGTCTGCCAGCTTGCGTGGATTTGGCGGCACCGGCAGACCGGCAAAATAGTCCGAGAATGACCGCTTCGTCCGCTCCGGCCCCAGGTAGCGCTCCACGGTGGATTGCAGCTGCCGCACGGTGATGGTGGTGTTCTTCACCCGAAGCGTCGACGTCGCTGCGCTGTGCCCGCTTGGCACGAACGCTTGCGCCTGCATGCGCTCCAGCGGATCGCTGGTCGTCGCCAGCGACACCGCGATGTAAATCAGGACATTGACCGTGATCGACCAGATGACACCGTGGGTCAGCGCGTCCATGTCGCTGCCGAACAGGTGCCGCGGACGTAGCCATTCAATACCCCACGGGCCGTGGGTCATCAGGCTGGCCGGAAGCCACCCGGCGTCGGCAAACAGCGGCAGCAGCAGCGTGTAGAGCCACAGCGCGAAACCCGCGACCAGGCCTGCCATGGCACCGCGGGCATTTCCCCGGCTCCACACCAGTCCTATGGCGAAAGCGGGAGCAAACTGGGCAATCGCGGCAAACGACACCAGCCCCGTCAATGCCAGCGCAGCATTGTTGCCGATCATCAGATAGTAGCAATAGGCCAGCACGATGATGCCGCAGATGGCCACCCGCCGGATGGCAAGGATGCGCCCGGTCATGTCATCCTGCCACATGCTGCGTGTCGATGACCGCAACATCATTGGCAGTACAATGGAGTTGCACACCATGATCGACAGCGCGACCGTTTCGACGATCACCATTGCTGTTGCTGCAGACAGTCCGCCGATGAACGCAATCATCGCCAGCATGGTGTTTCCTTGCGCAACCGGAAGGGCGAGCACGAACGTATCGCCATCGACAGTCTGGCCGCCAAACGCGATCAGCCCGGCCACGGCAATGGGTATGACGAAGATGTTGATCGCTACCAGGTAGAGCGGAAACATCCACGCAGCCTTCTTCACGTCTTCGATGGCCGTGTTCTCAACAACGGTAAGGTGAAACTGGCGCGGCAGCAGCAGTACCGCGACGAAGGCCAAAAAGGTCATGGTGGCAAAGCGTGCCCAGTCCGGCGCAGTGGTAAACAGGGTGCTGATGGCCGGGTCGTTGACGGCCTGTTCATACAGATTGGCCGGTCCACCCATGAACCAGTAGGTGATTGCGAACCCGACGACAATGAACGCGACCAGCTTGATCAGGCTTTCTGCCGCAACCGACAGGATCAATCCGTTCTGGTGTTCGGTGGCGTCCGCATGACGGGTGCCGAACAGCATGGCGAAGATCGCCATGGTAATGGCCACGAACAGCGCCAGGTCGCCGAACGGTGTATTGAGCCTGTCTGTATCGACACCCAGCGGTGCCAGCACGCCCAGTGACAGTGCAACAGCCTTCAACTGCAGCGAGATGTAGGGCACCACACCGATCACCGCGATGGCGGCCGCCATCCCGCCCAGCAGTTGGTTCTTGCCATACCGGGCTGCCAGGAAGTCAGCGATCGAGGTGATGTTCTGCGCCTTTGACAGGCTGACGATGTGGCGCACTATCGGCCAGCCCAACACGAATAGCAGGATGGGGCCGAGGTAGATCGACAGGAAATAGTACCCGGACGTAGAGGCCAGTCCGACGCTGCCGTAGAAGGTCCAGGACGTGCAGTAGACCGCAATCGACAGGGCATAGACGTAAGGCCGCGATGTGCCGCGCCGCCCGCCGGAGACCTTGTCACCATAGGCGGCAATGGCGAACAGCCCGCCTACATATACCAGAGAGATGACAATGACACCCCAGGTCGACAGCATCGTCGTGTTGCACCCTGTCGTGGCCGGCCTGTCAGTAGAAAAGTCTGCACCGGCCGACCCTGCGCAAATTTCGGAGCTGACTGTAGCAGAGTTGATCCGTCTGGCAATGACGAGGCAACGCTCCAAGACACTGCCCGGCACACGTAATAGTTGTTGTTTTTTAGGGGTGTGCAAGTATTGTCGGCACGATTCCGAAGCGTTCACTGCTTTGGACCTGACCGCACTCCGGCGCAGACCGGATTGCTGGCACAAACGCAAAGGGGAAAATCGTGTGGAGCGAATTTAAGGAGTTTGCCTTCAAGGGCAACGTGCTGGATCTCGCCGTCGGTGTTATCATCGCCGGCGCATTCGGCCTGATCGTGAGTTCACTTGTTGCCGACATCATCATGCCGATCGTCGGCGCAATCACCGGGGGCGTGGACTTCAGCAACATGTTCGCACCGCTTGCCGAAGGCGTGACGGCAGCAGGTCTCGAAGAAGCCAAGAAACAGGGTGCCGTGCTGGCCTACGGCAGCTTCATCACGGCTGTCGTCAACTTCCTGATCATCGCGTTCATCCTGTTCATGGTGGTGCGTATGGCCAACAACATCAACAGGAAGCAGGCAGAAGCACCGGTTGCACCTGAAGCACCGCCAGCAGACATCGCGCTGCTGACCGAAATCCGCGACCTGCTGATGAAGAAGAAGTAAGCGGCTCGCCAGAGCGTGTTGGAATCCGGTCCGCCTTGTCTGGCGGGCCGGGTTTTTCGTTTGCGGCGCGGGGTGCCGGCGAGTAGTGATGCTGGTGTGCATCATCTTCCGCCCCCAAAGGCCGTTGCCATGACCTCCTTGTCTCCCGAACAGCTTCTGGCCGGCATCCGCCGCAGCCAGCGCGAAGAGCCAGACAGCGGCATTCTTGCAGCCGTCAATCATGGCTTTGGCCGCGACGGGCTGATCCCGCTGTGGACCGGCGAAGGCCACTTGCCAACGCCCGCATTCATCTGCGAGGCAGCCAGCCGTTCGCTCCATGCAGGCGAGACTTTCTATACGTGGCAGCGTGGTCTGCCGGAACTGCGCCAGGCACTGGCCGATTATCACGCGCGGTACTGGCCCGGCGAGTTTTCATCCGAGAGGTTCTTCGTCACCGGCGGCGGCATGCAGGCCATCCAGGTCACCTTGCAGTTGCTCCTCGACCAGGGTGACGAGGTGCTTGTGCCGTCACCGGCATGGCCCAATTTCCCCGGCCCGATGGGCATGATGGGGGCGGCGCCGGTGTTCGTGCCCATGCAATACGAGGACCGCACTTGGTCGCTCGACCTAGACCGCATGCGCGACAGCATCACGCCGCGCACGAAGGCGATCTGCCTGATTTCTCCGTCAAATCCGATCGGCTGGGTCGCCAGTGTCGACGACCTCACCGCCATTCGCGACATCGCCCGCCAGCACGGCTTGTGGATCATTGCCGACGAGGTCTACGCCCGCTTCCAGTACGATGAGACGCGCCAGCGCACTCCGTCATTCATGGATGTTTGTGAGCCCGATGAGCGGGTCATCTACGCCAACACGTTCTCCAAGAACTGGGCCATGACCGGCTGGCGCATCGGCTGGCTGCAGGCCCCGGCAGCGCTGGGCAGCGCCATCGAACGCATCATCCAGTACAACACCTCCGGCACGGCGGCCTTCCTGCAGCGCGGCGCACTGGCGGCTTTGCAGCATGGCGACGATTTTCTGGCCGCACAGCTTGTCGTGGCGCGGGCTGCCCGCGACCGGGTGGCCGAGGTGCTGGGCCGGTTCGACAATGTCAGTTTTGAAGAGCCGCAGGGTGCGTTCTATCACTTTATCCGGGTTGAGGGCCTGAGCGACAGCCTCGCCGCCGTCAAGCGCATCATCGATGAGGCCAACGTTGGCCTGTCACCGGGCGGTACCTTCGGGCCGGGCGGCGAAGGGTTCCTGCGCATATGCTACCTGCGCGATCCTGCTGCGCTGGACGAGGCCTTGCGCCGCCTGTCCGGCTGGCTGGAGCGACACAACGGCTGACCCCGAGGTGCACAACGGCAAAGCGGTTGTGTGGCGTGGTCGTTGACCGGCTGCACCTGATTGCTTATCTGATTGGGAAATCCGGACCAACAGGCAAGCAGCACGGCCCATGTCAATACGACCCATTATCAAGCTTCCAGACCCTGTGCTCAAGCAGGTCTCACAACCTGTGGAGCGGGTCGATGATGAGTTGCGCGGACTCGTTTCGGACATGTTCGACACCATGTATGACGCGCCGGGCATCGGGCTGGCTGCCGTCCAGATCGGCATTCCACGCCGCCTGCTGGTCATCGACCTCGCCAAGGAGGACAAGCCGCCGGCACCGTTCGCCTTCATCAACCCTGAGATCGTCTGGTCGAGCGACGAGGTGTCCACCTACGAGGAAGGCTGCCTGTCGATCCCGGATGTATTCGACGACGTGGAGCGTCCGGCCGAGGTCAAGGTGAGATATCTGGACGAGCAGGGCAAGGAGCAGCAGATGCACTGCACCGGCCTGATGGCCACCTGTTTCCAGCACGAGATCGACCACCTCAACGGGGTGTTGTTCATCGACCATCTGTCGCGGCTGAAGCGTTCCATGGTCGTGCGCAAGTTCACCAAGCTGGCCCGCCAGCAGCGGGAGAGCGCGTGAGCCTTCGCGTCATCTTCATGGGCACGCCGGAGTTTTCCGTACCCACCCTTGCGCGCCTGATCGACGATGGTCACGACATCGCCTGCGTCTACACCCAGCCACCGCGTCCGGCCGGCAGGGGCATGGCGGAACGTCCATCGCCGGTGCATGCTTTTGCCGCGCAGCACGGCATCAAGGTGCGCACGCCGCTCACCCTCAAGGCGGCCGAAGACCAGTCTGCCTTTGCTGCGTTGCAGGCTGACGTGGCGGTGGTCGTTGCTTACGGGTTGCTCCTGCCGGGCGCTGTGCTGAAGGCCCCTCGCCATGGCTGCCTCAATGTGCATGCCTCGCTGTTGCCGCGTTGGCGCGGGGCGGCTCCCATCCAGCGCGCAATCATGACCGGTGATATGCAATCGGGAGTGTCCATCATGCAGATGGACCAAGGTCTCGACACCGGACCGGTTGTCAGCGAGGCCTCGGTCCCTGTCACCGATGCAACGACGGCGAGTTCATTGCACGATCAGCTTGCCGAACTTGGCGCTGAGGCAATGTCAACGGTTCTGGCGCGGCTGGAAGCTGACGGGAACCTCGATGCAACGCCACAACCCGGACATGGTGTCACCTATGCACAGAAGATTTCCAAGGCCGAAGCCCGCCTCGATTTCAACCGCGATGCGCATGATGTGCTGCGACACATCCATGGCCTGTCGCCGTTTCCCGGTGCCTGGTGCCTGGTGTCCTCTGGTGGCAAGCCGGTGCGGGTGAAGCTGCTACAGGGCGAAATTGCCCAGGGCCTGCAAGGGCCGCCGGGCACGGTGCTGGATGACCGCCTGGCGATTGCCTGTGCCAGCGGCGCCATCCGGCCCACGCGCCTGCAGCGCGAAGGCAAGGGGCCGATGGACCTCGATGCCTTTCTCAACGGCCTGAAGCCGGCACCGGGCAGCATGGTGGAATGATCCGTCATGGCGCGCTTCAAGCTGACCATCGAGTATGACGGTACGCCCTTTGCCGGCTGGCAGCGCCAGGACGGTCAACCGACCGTGCAGGGTGCATTGGAACAGGCGCTGGCGCGGCTGGGCGAGGAAGGGGTCGTGGTGCATGGTGCTGGCCGCACGGACACTGGCGTTCACGCGCTGGGCCAGGTTGCCCATGTGGACCTTGCAAAGGACTGGACGCCTGACCGGCTGATGGGTGCCATCAATGCGCAGGTCCGGCCTGATCCGGTTGCCGTGCTTTCAGCGGAGGTGGCCGACGGCGACTTTCACGCACGCTTTTCGGCGACCGCCCGGCATTACCTGTTTCGCCTGCTTGACCGCCGCCCGCCGCCGGTGCTGGACCGCAACCGGGTGTGGTGGGTGTCATACCCGCTCGATGCAGATGTCATGCACGCCGCCGCCCGGACGCTGGTCGGCCATCATGACTTCACGACATTTCGCTCGGCCCAGTGCCAGGCAACTTCACCGGTCAAGACGCTGGACCGGCTGGACGTGACCCGTGTAGGCGATGAAATCCATGTGCGGGCCTCGGCCAGGTCGTTCCTGCACAACCAGGTCCGTTCGCTCGTCGGCACGTTGAAGCTGGCAGGCGAGGGCAAGTGGACACCGGCTGACGTGCGCGCCGCCCTTGATGCGGCAGACCGTGCCGCCTGCGGCCCGGTGGCACCGCCGCAAGGCCTGTACCTGGTATCGGTGGACTATTGACCCTGTTCAGGCCTGTACCAGCAGGCTGCCGGCGATCGACAGCACGAGGTCGCCTGCCACCAGTGCAATGGCCAGGGCCGGCTCCACCTTGAGCGCGTGCCGTGCCACGAACCAGCGCATGTAAAGTGACCAGACGACCACCACAAGGCTGAACAGCGCGGCAACCTGGGCGCTGAAAATCCCGATCTGTTGCAGCATCAGCACCGGCGCGATGGCCGCGATCACGTACACGGTGGTCCAGTTGTAGGTGATGATGTAGCGCACGTAGTTGCGCTCGACTCCAATCAGCCTGCTCACACCCAGCATCACGTACGGCCACGCCACCCACAGCAGCGCCAGCAGCACAAGCGAGGCAAACAGTGACGGCGGATCACCCGGCGGCACCGACAGCCGAGCGCCCATCACCGAGGAATACAGGTACAGCGGCGCAACGAGGAAGAAAGCCTTGAACGAGTCCCAGAACGCTTCCATGCCCTGGTCGAAATCATCGACCGCCCGCTTGTCCAGGCAGACAATCCGCCACGCCGCCTGCAGACCGCGTACCGCTGCGATAGCGAAGGTCACTGGCCCGCCTCCGCGAACCAGTTGTCCAGCATGCGCCGGTAGACCCTTGTCAGAAGTTGCAGATCGGCCACCGGAATGTTCTCGTTGGCCTGGTGGATGGTCTGGTTGATCGGGCCAAACTCCACCACCGGGCAATAGTCCTTGATAAAGCGCGCATCCGATGTGCCGCCGCCGGTATCAAGCTTCGGCCTGACTCCGGTTTCAGCCTCGACGGCACTGGCCATTACCGACACGAACTCACCCGGTTCGGTCATGAATGCATCTGCCCCTTCCACGATGGCAATGTTGTAGCTGCCGCCCAGTTGCTGCTTCACCGTTTCGCATTCGCGCTCCACCCAGTCCTTCAGGTCTTGCGCAGTGTGCCTGGTGTTGTAGCGGATGTTGAAGCGTGCGCTGGACGCCGCAGGTATGACGTTGTTGGCAGGATTGCCGGTGTCGAAGTTGGTCACCGCCAGTGTTGACGGGCCGAAGTGTGCGGTTCCATTGTCCAGCTCATGCGTGGCGACCCGGTCAATCAGCCGGGCCAGGGGCGTGACCGGATTGACAGCCTTGTGCGGATAGGCGGAATGGCCCTGCACCCCGGTCCATGTGATCTCGAAGTGGATCGATCCGCGCCGGCCGATCTTGATTGTGTCGCCGAACACATCCGGGCAGGTCGGTTCACCGACCAGGCACACATCCGGCAGCTCACCTCGGCGTTTGAGCTCGGCCAGCATCTTCACCGTGCCGTTGATGGCAATGCCTTCCTCGTCGCCGGTGATCAGCAGCGATACCGAGCCCGGCAGCGCGCCGTCATGATCGGCGGCAAAGCCGATGGCCGCCGCACAGAATGCAGCGACGGAGCCCTTCATGTCGCAGGCACCGCGGCCGTACAGCAAGCCGTCATGGACTTCGGCGGCGAATGGCGGGTAGTGCCACAGGCTGGCTGCGCCCGGCGGCACAACGTCTACATGGCCGGCAAAGCAGAAGTGCGGACCCGATGTGCCAATGCGCACGAACAGGTTGTCGACGTCTGCCGTGCCGTCTTCCGAGAATGGCATCCGCGTGCAGGCAAAGCCCGCCGGTGCCATCAGGCTCTCAATGTAGTCCAGCACGCCGGCCTCTGCCGGGGTGATGGACGGGCAGCGGACGAGCGTCTGCAGGATTCCAACGGGATCAGGTGTGGTGCTCATGGCTCACAGGCTTAGCCGAAAGCAAACACCCGGCCAAGGGGCCGGGTGCGCATGGATGCATTGCAAGTTGGTCCTGATCAGCCGAGCGGGTCGGGACCAAACCGGTTTGGCCCTTCGGTGCCCCTCAGCAAGCCCAACTCAATGAGCTGCCAGAGCCAGCCTATGAACGGGATCAAAACAATCAGGATCCACCAGGCTGACTTGTCGCGGTCATGGTAGCGCTTGCCGTAGACGCAGATCATTGGCCAGATGAACAACAAGATGATCACGATCTGAGTCGCGATCATGCTGCCGCTCATTCCCGCTTCGGGATCAAAACTGAACAGCCCGGCCAGGCCCAGAATCCCAAAGACAACCCATTGCGCCACGACCAGGCCAAGGACGCCAAGCCACCATTGGCCACGTCCGATGCGGCCTTCACGCGTCAAGAACAAATCCATCTCGAACCCCTCCCTTGATTGGTATCCCCGCACCGAGGAACCTGACCGGATTGCTGCCCGAAGGGAACCCCCGCCGTCAGTCCCTCAACAGTTCGTTGATCGAGGTCTTGGAGCGGGTCTTCTCATCCACCCGCTTGACGATCACCGCGCAATAGAGCGACGGACCGGGCTCGCCATTCGGCATCGGCTTGCCGGGCATGGTGCCGGACACGACGACCGAGTAGGCCGGAACTTCGCCGTACATCACCTCGCCGCTGGCGCGGTCGACGATCTTGGTGGACTTGCCGATATAGACGCCCATGCCAAGCACTGCGCCTTCGCGCACGATGCAGCCCTCGACCACTTCCGAGCGTGCGCCGATGAAGCAGTTGTCCTCGATGATGACGGGGCCGGCCTGCAGCGGCTCCAGCACGCCGCCGATGCCAACGCCACCCGACAGGTGCACGTTCTTGCCGATCTGCGCGCAGCTGCCGACGGTCGCCCATGTGTCCACCATGGTGCCGGTGTCCACGTAAGCGCCGAGGTTGACGAACGACGGCATCAGAACGACCGATGGGGCGATGTAGGCAGACCGGCGAACGGTGCAGTTCGGCACCGCGCGGAAACCCGCTTTCCTGAATTCCTTGGCACCCCAGCCGTCGAACTTCGATGGCACCTTGTCCCACCATTTGGCCTTGCCGGGGCCATTGCCGATAGTGGTCATGTCGTTCAGCCGGAACGACAGCAGTACCGCCTGCTTCAGCCACTGGTTGACGCTCCAGGTGCCGTCGCTGCCGCGCTCGGCCACCCGGGCCTTTCCTGAATCGAGCAGGTCCAGAGCCTTCCCGACGGCATCGCGAACGTCGCCCCTGGTCTTGGGCGTCACGCTATCGCGCTCTTCCCAGGCTTTTTCGATGGTGGCTTGCAGCTTGGCGTGGCTCATGGCGTCAACTCCGGATAGCACTGTTGGCATGTATTGAAGGGTCAGGGCTTGATGATTTTGCCAAGGAAACCGGCAAGGTCAGCGGTCAGGTGATGCACGTAGGGCGCGCCGTCCGCATCGCCGTTGAGGCGGTTGATCATCGCGCCGTCATCATTATCGTCGTCGCGCACCAGCACCGTTGTCATGCCCAGATCTGCCGGCACTTCCAGGTTGCGCGCAATGTCCTCGAACATGGCGGCGCGCCTCGGGTCGATCTTGTGCTCGGCAATGAATTTCTCGTAGGGCCCGCGTGTCGGCTTCGGTATGAAGTCCGAGTGCACGATGTCGAAGATGCCGTGGAACAAGTGGGTTACCCCGATGCGGTGCATCACGCTTTCCGCGTGCCGGACGGTACCATTGGTGAACACCAGCTTGCGGCCCGGCAAGGCTTCGAGGTGCGCGGCCAGCACCGGATTCACCGGCACCGGCGTATGATCGATGTCGTGCACGTAGTCGAGGAAGCTGTCTGGGTCGATCTTGTGCTCTTCCATCAACCCGCGCAGCGTCGTGCCGTAGGTGTAGAAATAATCCTTCTGGATGCGGCGCGCCTCCACCCGGTCCACCTGGAGCAGGTTGGAGATGAACTCTCCCATGCGCACGTCGATCTGGTCGAACAGCCGGCAAGACGCCGGGTAGAGCGTGTTGTCCAGGTCGAAAACCCATGTCTCGACGTGATTGAAGCCTGGTGCACTCATGGCCTGTTATCCTGCCTGCCGTTCTGAAATGCGCGTGCCCACGCCGTGCCGTGTCAACAGCTCCAGCAGGACGCAGTGCGGCACCCGGCCGTCGGCGATGACGACACCTTCCACGCCGCCGCGCACCACCGCGGCACAGCTTTCCAGCTTGGGAATCATGCCACCGGAAATGGTGCCGTCGCTTGCCAACCGGTCGATGTCGGCCAGTGACAGCTCAGGCATGAGATTGCCCTGCTTGTCCAGAACGCCGGCCACGTCGGTCAGAAGCAGCAGCCGCTTGGCTTTCATCGCCACGGCAATGGCGCCGGCAAAGGTGTCGGCATTGATGTTGTAGGTGTCGCCGTCTCGCGAGGCGGCAATCGGTGCGATCACCGGAATGGCCTCGGAGCGGATAATGGTATTGAGGATGTCCGGGTTGATCTTGCTCGGCTCACCCACGAAACCCAGGTCAACCGTCTCCGGGTTGCCGGTCTCCGGGTTGACGCGGGTGCGCTCGACCTTCCTGGCAAAGCACAGGTTGCCGTCCTTGCCGGAAATGCCGATTGCCTTGCCGCCGGCATGCTGGATGTCAGACACCACGGACGAGTTGATCGAGCCGGCCAGCACCATCTCGACGATTTCCATGGTGGCCTGGTCGGTCACACGCAGACCGTCTTCGAACCGCGACTGGATTTGCAACCGGTCAAGCATCGCGCCGATCTGCGGTCCGCCGCCGTGTACCACGATCGGATTGAACCCGGACAGTTTCATCTGCACGATGTCGCGGGCAAACTTGCGAGACAGGTCCGGATCCACCATGGCGTGCCCGCCGTACTTCACCACGATGACTTCATTGTCATAGAGCTGCATGTAGGGCAGCGCTTCGGAAAGCACGCGGGCAATGTCCTGGGGGTCGGGGCTGGCGGTCATGGCATGTGGCCTGAGGCGTGAGGGGAACAATGAGGCCCGCCTTATAGCGGATCGGCGGCCACATGCGAACAAAAACCCTGAAACCATTGCGCCATTGTGACGCTCGTTCAGCCCAGCAGACCGACGATTTCGGCGCGCAGTTCAGGGATTCCCCAGCCCTTTTCGGACGACGTGATGATCACGTCGGGAAATGCCGCCGGGCGCTTTGCGATGGCCGCCGTGGTGGCTTCCAGAACCTTGTCGCGTTCTGCCTGTTTCAGCTTGTCCGACTTGGTCAGCACGATCTGGTAGCTGACTGCTGCCTCGTCGAGTTGGTTCATGGTCTCGATGTCGATGCCCTTGATGCCGTGGCGCGAGTCGATCAGCACGAACACCCGGCGCAGGTTCGGCCGTCCGGCCAGGTAACCCATGATGATCGATTGCCACGCCTTGACCAGCGTCTTGGTGGCGCGCGCATAGCCATAGCCCGGCATGTCCACCAGCGCGATGCGGCCCTCGGCCAATTCGAAATAGTTCAGCTCGCGGGTGCGCCCCGGTGTGTTGGACGTGCGGGCAATGTCGCGCCGTCCGGTCACCGCGTTGAGCAACGATGACTTGCCGACGTTCGACCGGCCGGCGAAGGCCACTTCCAGCGGGTAGGCGGGTGGCAGCTGTTCCAGCTTCGCCACGCCCATGCGGAAGGTCACGCCGCCGGCAAACACCAGCCGGCCGCGCTCCAGTTCGTCTTCATCGTAGTCGCGCATGGGGGCCAGTGACGGCCCGGCACCCTATTTGCCGGACTCGCCCTTTTTCTTGTCGAGGCCGAGCGAACTCTTGATGTTGCCTAGCAGGTTGATGTCCACGCCATGCTTTTTCATGATGTACGCCTGCTGCAGGATCGACAGCAGGTTGTTCCACGTCCAGTACAGCACCAGGCCGGCCGGGAACGACGCGAGCAGGAAGGTAAAGAACACCGGCATCCAGTTGAAGATCTGCGCCTGGATCGGGTCTGGCGGCGCCGGGTTCAGCCGCATCTGGATCCACATGGTGATGCCCATCAGGATGGGCAGGAAACCGATCATCAGGAAGTACGGCAACGAGAATGGCAATAGCCCGAACAGGTTGAAGATCGAGGTCGGGTCAGGCGCCGAAAGGTCCTGCAGGTAGCCCACGAACGGCGCATGACGCATTTCGATGGTCACGTAGATGACCTTGTACAGTGCGAAGAACACCGGGATCTGGATCAGGATTGGCCAGCAGCCCGACAGCGGGTTGACCGCTTCCTTCTTGTACATCTCCATGATCGCCTGCTGCTGCTTGGCGCGGTCGTCGGGGTAACGCTGCTTGATCTTCTCCATCTCCGGGGCAAGCTTCTTCATCTTGCTCATCGAGGCGTACGACTTGTTCTGCAACGGGAAGAACAGGGTCTTCAGCAGCACCGTAACCACCAGGATGGCCACACCGAAGTTGCCGACAAGGCCGTGGATCCAGTGCAGCACTGTAAACAGCGGCTTGGTGATGAAATGGAACCAGCCCCAGTCGACCATCAACTCGAACTTGTTGATGCCGAGGTCTTCCTGGTACTGGTCGATAACGATCGACTTCTTGGCACCGGCAAACACCCGGGAGGTCGTGTCGGCCGTGGCACCCGGCGCGATCTCGACCGGCGTCGTCGCAGCGAAGTCTGCCTGGTAGGCGTCCTTGCCCGGCTGGCCGACGAACTTCAGCCCTCCGTTGACTTCCATCTTCTGGTCGGGAATGAGCGCTGTACCCCAGTACTTGTCGGTGATGCCGAGCCAGCCGCCGGTACTTTTCTGGGTGTATG
Source organism: uncultured Anderseniella sp. (assembly GCA_964390445.1). Classification (GTDB taxonomy): domain Bacteria; phylum Pseudomonadota; class Alphaproteobacteria; order Rhizobiales; family Aestuariivirgaceae; genus Anderseniella. Next base: position 20,246 of record CAYMJJ010000006.1, on the reverse strand, counting down.
CCGCCGGATCGGAATCCGAAAGGTTGGCATAGGTCAGCTCTTCGAGTGAATCGGCAAGTACGCTGTGCAGGCCCTCGAACAGCACGTAGATGCCGGCAACCTGCGGCGTGCCCTGCCGGTTGATGCGGGCATACGGGAACAGCAGCACCTGGCTGCCGGTGTTGTTTGTCACGGCCTGCTTGACGGTAAACATGTAGTTCTCGTCAACCGAGAACGTCCGCGAGAAGGTCAGTCCTTCACCATTGTCCCAGGTCAATGTTAGCGGGGTGGAGGGGGTCAGCGTGGCCCTGGCCGGTGCACTCCATTCTGTGTCTGGCGAGGGCAGCCTGTAGGCTGTGCCGGCCGGCGAAAGCCAGCCCTGCTCGGCGAAGTATGGGTTTTCGGCGTTGGTCGGCGACAGCAGCACGATGGTGGGCGATGTAGGATCGACCGTTTCGCGGTATTCCTTCAGCCTGAGGTCGTCAAGCCGCGCGCCCTTCAGGTTGATGCTGCCCGACAGGGTCGGCGTGTCGATTGTAACGCGCGGTGACTGGGTGAGTGCGGTTTCGCGTGGCAGGGCAATGGTGCCGGCAGGCGCGGCTGCGGTGCCGGGGGCGGGCACAGCCGCTGTTGAACCGGGCTGCGGCAGCGTTGTCGTGGCATCTCCCGGTGAGGGTGTTTGCGCCTCGCCCGGTGCGGCTTGCTGCTGCTGCATTTGCTGCTGCAGTTCAGCCTGCTTTTGTGCCTCCAGCATCGCGGGGCGTGCATAGAAGAATTGCCAGGCCATCAGAACGCCCAGCATCAGCAGCATGGCGAGAAAGAAATTTTTCCGGTTGTCGTCTTTCGGAGTCATGCTTGCCGGTCCTGCCTTGCGCCACCTGGGCGCCTCGTTTCAGCCCCACCTGTGCGGTGGTGCGATTTACCCGAGCCCTTGCCGCCCTGGCGTGGCGGATCGGACTTTCCCTCGTTCAGACGCTCGACAGCAGAGGTCACATCACGGACCAGGTCGTCGAAGTCCCGCAATGCCGTTGCTGCACGGCCGATGAACACATAGTCATGACCGGCCATAAGGTCCAGTGCAGAAGCAGTACGAACCACTTCGCGCAGTCTGCGCTTGATCCGGTTGCGCACCACCGCGTTCCCCAGCTTCTTGGTGACCGTGAAGCCGATGCGCGGTTGCGCTGCGTCACCGCGATTGCGCGCCTGCACCACGCACCCGCGTTTGGCGCACACAAGCGCGCTTGCGGCGGCAAGAAAGTCCTGCCGCCGCCTGAGGTGTTGTACCAATGGAAGTGTCTCCGAAAATGCCGGAGTCACGCGCCGTGTCAGGCGCTCAGCTTGGCGCGGCCACGGGCGCGACGGCGTGCGATAACCTTGCGGCCACCAACGGTTGCCATGCGGGCACGGAAACCGTGACGGCGCTTGCGTACCAGGTTGCTGGGTTGAAACGTGCGTTTCATGGGCTCAATCTCCAATAATTACCTGTCCGGACCAGCAGGTTCGCGTGGGCGCCGCGCCACAGCGCGTAAGACGTATCCTGCATGCCGGAAGAATTCCTGCGCGGGCTTATACGGGTCCGGCCGGGTTAAGTCAATTATCGAGAAACCGGCAGAACTGGATCAATTTGGCAGGCGCACTGGTTTCTGCGTCACGGCGGGTTCATACCTTATCACATCGCGGTGACACCCCCTTTCGCTACCCGCCAAATTGCCGCACCTTCTCAATCACGTTTCCAGGGGCGGTGTACCGAGGTCTTCCGGCCGCGCCTTTTTAGTAATGCAACAAGGCTTGCTCGCTGGCCCACATATGAAGAAAGACCCAGCCAAGATGCCGGATCACACCTCCCTCGAGCAGCGCGGCGCAGCTCCGGCGGCCCCGCCTGCATGGCGCCGTTGGGCACCGCTCGCAGTCCTGCTTGCCGCCATCGCTGTCGCCTACGCGTCCGGCCTGCACAAGTACCTCACCCTCGGCACCATCGCAGACAATCGCGACGAACTGATGCGGTTCGTGAATGACAACTTTCTGGTGGCGGCGATCATTTTCATGGCTACCTATGCCACCGCCGTTGCCTTGTCGCTGCCCGGCGCGCTGGTGCTGACCATTGTTGGCGGTTTCCTGTTTGGCTGGCTGCTTGGCGGTACGATGACAGTGGTGGCCGCCACCGCAGGTGCCATCGTGATTTTCCTGGTCGCGCGGACATCGCTGGGCGAAACCCTGGCCAACCGTGCCGGCCCCTGGATGGACCGCTTGCGCACCGGCTTCCGCAAGGATGCGTTCAGTTACCTGCTGTTCCTGCGACTGGTGCCGGTGTTTCCGTTCTGGCTGGTCAACATCGCACCCGCGCTGGCCGGTGTGCCGCTCTCGGTCTATGCGATCACAACGCTGATCGGCATCATCCCCGGCACCTTCGCCTTTGCGGTGCTGGGCTCCGGACTGGACTCTATCATCGAGGCCCAGAAGCAGGTCCATGACCAGTGCGTCGCGGCCAGGGGCGAAGACCAGTGCACCTTTTCGCTTGATGCCTCGGCTCTCGTCACCCCGCAATTGCTGGCAGCCTTCGCGGCACTCGGCTTTGTTGCCTTGATCCCCATCGCGGTTCGCAAGTGGAGGGACCGCAAGTGAGCCAGCCCGTGTACGACATCTGCGTCATCGGTGCGGGTTCCGGCGGGCTGTCCGTCGCTGCGGCTGCGTCCCAGTTCGGTGAAAAGGTCGTGCTCATCGAGCGTGGCGAGATGGGTGGCGACTGCCTCAACTATGGCTGTGTGCCGTCCAAGGCGCTGCTGGCTGCGGCCAAGCATGCCCATGCCTTCAGCACCGGCGAGGCGTTTGGCGTCAAGCCCCATGAGCCGAAGGTGGATTTCAGGGCCGTCCATGCTCACGTCCATTCGGTCATCGCCACCATCGCCCCGCATGACAGCCAGGAGCGGTTCGAGGGCCTTGGCGTCACCGTTATCCGCGAAGCTGCCCGCTTCATCGACCGCGACACGGTTGCCGCCGGCGATCACCGCATCAAGGCGCGCCGCTTTGTCATCGCCACCGGTTCGTCACCGGCGTCTCCGCCGATTCCCGGGCTCGACAAGGTCAGCTATCTCACCAACGAGATCCTGTTCGACCTGACTAGCCTGCCCAGTCACCTCATCATCATCGGGGGCGGTCCGATCGGCATGGAAATGGCGCAGGCGCACCGTCGCCTCGGCAGCAAGGTCACCGTGCTGGAAGCCTTCACGCCGCTCGGCAAGGATGACCCGGAACTGACTGCTATTGTGCTCGATCACTTGCGCGCTGAAGACATTGACATTCGCTCTGGCGTCAGGATCACCGGAATTGCCGAAGCAGATGCTGGCATTGCCGTTACGCTTGATGGTGGCGAGGGCGGCAAGCCGGAAACCCTCACCGGGTCGCACCTGCTGGTGGCGGCTGGTCGCAAGCCCAACGTCGAGGGCCTCGACCTTGAAAAGGCCGGCATCGAATATGACAAGCGCGGCATCAAGGTGGACAAGGGCTTGCGCACTGCCAACCGCAATGTCTACGCCATCGGCGATGTCACCGGCGGGTTGCAGTTCACCCACGTGGCAGGCTACCAGGCAGGCCTTGTCGTGCGCTCGATCCTGTTCAGGATGCCGGTCAGCAACCAGACCCATCTCATTCCCTGGGTCACCTATACCGATCCGGAGCTGGCCCACATCGGCATGACCGAAGCCGACGCCAGGCAGGCCGGCAGGAAACACACCGTGCTGCGCTGGCACTTCGACCATAATGACCGCGCCCAGGCAGAACGGCGCACCTCCGGCATGATCAAGGCCGTGGTGTCGTCCAAGGGCGAGATTCTGGGGTGTTCCATCGTGTCGCCCAATGCCGGCGACCTGATCCAGCCCTGGGCACTGGCTATGTGTTCGAAGCTCAAGATCAAGGCGATGATCGACATGGTCGCCGCTTACCCTACCTTGAGCGAAGTTTCCAAGCGGGCTGCGACCAGCTACTATGCTGACCTGCCGTCGAAGAGCTGGGTCAGAAAGCTGGTCTCGGCCCTCAAGATATTCGGCTGAGAGCGGGCCTATGGCTGCCCGCAGCGACATGGTTCACCAGGGTTGGCAATGAACAACGACGACGAGACGCCGGCGCCGCGACGCAAGACACCGCTGTTCGGCGGGCTGACAGGCAAGGTGCTGGCCCTTGCGGCGGTCTTCCTGATGATCGGCGAGCTGCTGGTGTTCGTGCCGTCCGTTGCCAACTTCCGCGTCAACTGGCTCAAGCAGCGCGTGATGATGGCCGAGCTTGCCGCCCTGGCGGTTGAAGCTGCCGATGACAAGACGGTTCCCGCGCCGTTGCGCGCGGAACTGCTGGAAAGCGCCGGTGTGCTGGTTCTGGTGGTTCGCCGCAACGATGCCCGCCAGCTTGTGTTGTCGCCGGAACAGCCGCCAATGATCGATGCTTCGTACGACCTGCGCAACACCTCTGCCATCGAAGCCATCATAGACGCCGGTGTGGTGCTGATGCACGGCGGCAACCGGGTGATCGGCGTTCTCGACAACCCGTCCAGCATGAACGCAAACGTGGTTGAACTGGCGCTCGAGGAAAAGCCGCTGTTCGACGCAATGGTGCGCTACGCGATCAACATCCTCACGCTGTCCATCATACTCGCCTTGATCCTGGCGGGTCTGCTGTTCATCGCGCTCAACCGCATCCTGGTGCGCCCGGTGCGCCGTCTGTCCGGCAACATGCTGAAGTTCTCGCGAAACCCGGAAGACCGCAGCCGCATCATCACACCGTCCGGGCGCAGTGACGAGATCGGCATTGCCGAGGTCGAACTGCAACAGATGCAGACCGAGCTGTCGGACATCCTCTCCCAGAAGAACCGGCTGGCGTCGCTCGGGCTGGCCGTGTCGAAGGTCAGCCATGACCTGCGAAACATGCTCGCCTCGGCCCAGCTGATCTCCGACCGACTTGCCATGGTCGATGACCCGACCGTGCAGCGCTTCGTGCCCAAGCTGATTGCCTCGCTCGACAGGGCCATCACATTTTGTTCCGACACATTGAAGTTTGGCCGCGCCGACGAGCAGCCGCCGCGCCGCGAAATGTTCGCATTGCGCGCGCTGGTCGATGAAGTGCTCGATCTTTCCGTAACCGAGGCTGCCAGCAAGGTCGTATTCTACAACGAGGTCCCTGAAGCATTGCGGGCGGACGCCGACCGCGACCAGCTGTTCCGGGTGTTGATGAACCTGCTCCGCAACGCCGCAGAGGCGCTGGATGGCTCACTCGCAGGCCGTACTGGCGCAGAAGGCAAGGTGCACGTGCGAGCTCATCGCGAAGGCTCCAGCTGCATCCTGGAAGTGGCCGACAATGGCCCCGGCGTGCCCGAGCGCGCCCGCGCCCACCTGTTCGAGGCGTTTCGCGGTTCGCAGCGCCAGGGTGGCACCGGGCTGGGCCTTGCCATTTCCAGCGAACTCGTGCGTGCGCATGGCGGGCAGATCCGGCTCCTCGACAGCTCTGAACCAGGGTCGGTGTTCCAGATCGTCATTCCGGACCGGCTTAAAGAGGTCGAGACCGGCCGCCGTGGCGAGCGTTCTGCCTGAAGTACACGGCGGGTGATCAATCGACCGCAACAACGACGCCTTCGCGGCGCGGGTCTGCGCCGCCGTCAAGCTGGCCGTCGGGCGATACCCTGACGCCCTGCAATCCACTGGTCAGCTCGCGCACCTCGATGTCGTACCCCATGTCTGACAGTGGTGCCGCCAGCCGGTTGAAGGTGGCGAGGGCGTCTGCCAGTCCGGCTCCGGCGGCTGTGATGTGCTCAAGCTCGGTTGTGCCGTTGCGGTTGATCACATGCGGCAGCGATACCGCCTCCTGCATGGGAAGTTGCCAGTCGGTCACACCCATGATGGCGCGCACCGTGAACCCGATGATGCGGCTGCCACCCGGCGATCCCACGGCGGCAAACAGCGAGCCGTCCTCGTTCAGCACCAGGCTGGGCGACATTGACGACCTGGGCCGCTTGCCTGCCTGCGGCCGGTTGGCCACCTTGCGACCGCCCGCATCCGGCGCGAAGGAAAAGTCGGTCAGCTGGTTGTTGAGCACGAAGCCCGCTGCCGTGATCCGGGATCCGAACGCACGCTCCACGCTCATTGTCATCGACACCGCATTGCCTTGAGCGTCAACGATGGACAGGTGGCTGGTGCCGTACTCGATGAGCGATGCATCGGCTGCCCTCACCTCGCCATCGGCCTTCGGTGGCGAGCCTGCGCTGGCGGTGCCCATGTCCTTGAGCGGCCCGATGCCGGTGGCGCGCTGGCGCAGGTAGCCCCGGTCCAGCAGGCCGCTGACCGGCACCTGCACGAAGTCAGCATCGGCCATGAACTGGTTGCGGTCAGCAAAGGCCAGCCGGCTGGCCTGGGCCAGCAGGTGCGCCGCCATCACGCCGTGCGGCTCAAGCTCGCCCATTGCGTAGGGCTCCAGCATCGACAGGATCATCGCAACTGTCAGCCCGCCGGAACTGGGGGGGCCCATGCCGCACACCTGCCATCGCCGGTAGGGTGCACACACGGGTGGCCGCTCCACCGCCTGGTAGGTTGCCAGGTCATCAAGCGTCATCAAGCCGGGGTTGATCTCGTGGCTTGTCACGGCCTTGACGATGGCTTGCGCCACCTCGCCCTTGTAGAAACCGTCCGGCCCTTGCGCTGCGATCAGCCGCAAGGTGCGGGCATAGGCCGGATTGGTCAGTGGATGACCAGCAGGAAGCGGATCACCTGCCTTGTCACCGGCCCCGTCCGGCAGGAAGTAGGTCTGCTGGGCATGGTCATCGTCTTCCAGGGAATCGGATGTGGCAATTGCCTCATGCAGCCGGGGGCTGACCGGAAAACCCTGCTCGGCCAGCGTGATTGCCGGCTCGAACAGCTCGGCCCAGGCCAGCTTGCCGAACTTGCGATGTTGTTTCCACAGTGCGGAGATGACGCCTGGAACTCCAACAGGCCGGCCGCCCAGCGCTGCGTCCAGCCATGGCATCGGCTTGCCATCCGCCATCAGGAACAGCGCTTCGGTGGCCGCCATTGGTGCTTTTTCGCGCCCGTCGAAGCTGGTCACGCCGCCGGTTCTGCCATCGTAGTGCAGCGAGAACAGCCCGCCGCCGATGCCCGACGATTGCGGCTCCACCAGCGTCAGCACCAGTTGCGCGGCAATGGCTGCGTCTGTCGCGCTGCCTCCCTTGCGCAGGATTGCTGCTGCAGCCTCGCTGGCATGCACGTTCGCTGTTGCCACCATGCCGCCTTGCGGGCGTCGCGGCGCTTCGCTGCACGAGGCAACGAGCAACAATGCGAGCAGCATCATGATCGTGCGGACAACGGGGCGGTTGGCAGGCATCGGGTCTCCGGCGGGCATCGGCGTGGAAAGGCAGTGAAGCACTCTAACCCCGCGCGGCGGCAAACTTCAATTGACCGCCTGCCTGCCTGCCGTACTGTGGCAACCGTAGTCTTGAATGAAAGCAGCAGGAACCTCGTCCGCATGTCATCCACCCTGCACCCGGGCCCGCGCAACCTGATCACCGATGTGGCCGGGTTGAAGGTCGGCAACGCCCATCACGAGGGCTTCTCCACCGGCGTCACCGTGCTGCTGCCCGATGCGCCTGCCATCGCGGCGGTGGACATTCGCGGCGGCGCGCCCGGCACCCGCGATATCGCCGCGCTGGACCCCACGTGCCTCGTCCAGACCGTTGATGCGGTTGTCCTGTCTGGCGGGTCGGTGTTCGGCCTGGAAGCTGCAGGCGGCATTACCGCGCGGTTGTCGGCGCATGGCCGCGGCATCACCTTCGGCAAGCAGCCCTGGCCCACGCCGGTGGTGCCCACCGCCATCCTGTTCGACCTAATGTTCGGCCCGGACAAGCAGTGGGGCGATGTCCCGCCCTACCGCCAGCTTGGCCTTGATGCGCTCGCCGCCGCCGCTCATGACTTCGCGCTGGGTAACGCAGGTGCCGGCCATGGTGCCACCACCGGCACCGTCAAGGGCGGGTTGGGCAGCGCGTCCGCCGTGTTCGGCGGCTTCACCTGTGGCGCGCTGGTGGCGGCAAATCCTGTGGGCAGTTGCCTTGACCCGCGCAGCAACGACCTGTGGGCAAGGCCGTTCGAGCTGGCGGGTGAGTTCGGCCCGCCACCCGGCGGCGGCAATCCGGACATGGCGCTGACACCGATGGCAGGCAGCAAGCTTGCCGCGCGTGAAGCAGGTGCCAACACCACCATCGCCATCGTCGCCACTGATGCCAGCCTCACCCGCGCCGAGTGCGCCCGGCTTGCCATCATGGCGGCAGACGGCATGGCCCGCGCCATTCGCCCGGTGCACACGCCATTTGACGGCGACACCGTGTTCGCACTGGCCACCGGCGCGGTCGAGATCGAGGACAACCGCGCAGCCACGCTGGCCATGCTCGGCTCGCTGGCGGCGGATTGCCTGGCCCGCGCCATCGGCCGCGCCATCGCCAGTGCTTCAAGCCTTCACGGGGTTGGTGCCTGGCGCTAACGTGACAATATTGAATCTAACGGCGCTTGCGTTCGCGGCTTTGACGGGCTAAGTACACCCCCGTCAAGGCGGTTTTTCGTCAGGCATGCACCCGTAGCTCAGCTGGATAGAGCACCAGACTACGAATCTGGGGGTCAGGAGTTCGAATCTCTTCGGGTGCGCCAATCATTTCAGTGATCTTTCAGGTTGACGTGCGGTGGCGCGCATTTGTCTTGTCCTGACCTTCCACCGAAACCATGCTCACCAGCATTTGATTTCCTTGAACCGTATTCTCTGCTATTGGACGCTGCATGATGGCACGGTGCGCAAGATTTGCCTTTTTGGCCACCAGGCGGATGGTTGGGCTTTTGCTCGTCCTGACGTTGCTGGTGTCCCAGACGGTGGTGCCGTCACAGGCTGCGCCCGATACCATGACGCATGAGCACCATCATGCACAGGCTGATCACAGACCCGACTGTCCGATGGCGGCACCAGGCATGGTCGACCAGGCCCCCAGTGATCCCTGCCCGGACCATGCTGCAATGGCACACTGCTCCGTTGCATCATGCTGCTGGTACAACACGAGCGGTTCGGCGAAAGCCGGGTTCCCTGAACGTTTGACTGTCCGGTGCCGGAACTTCGAGAGCGACGGCGCGGTCCTGTCCCGCTCTTGCAACCCCCATGACCGGCCTCCCCGCCTCGTCTGATTTCCGTCGAGCGGCTGGTGCATTCCAGGTGCCAGCCCCCTTGAACCGATTGGAAGCGACCTGCACCTGATGCGGGTCCAGACCGAGGCATTCCATGCGTGGACGATATTCAGCCCTGACCATTCTGGCGCTCGCCGCAGGCGTTGCCGGTGGCATCTCTGTGGACCGCTTGTACTTCAACCAGGCAAGCATGGCCGGCGATGGCAAACCCAAGGTGTTGTACTGGGTCGCGCCCATGGACCCGAATTTCCGTCAGCCCGGACCGGGCAAGTCGCCCATGGGCATGGACCTGATCCCTGTCTATGAGGGACAGGAACCTTCGGGTGATCCGGCCGAGGTGAAGTTGTCGGCTGCAGAGATCAACGCTATCGGCGTTCGTACAGCGCTGGCGCAGGTTTCGGAGATCTCGCACCGCATCGAAACCGTCGGGTTCGTCGGCTACAACGAGCATCTGACCAGCCATGTGCACACCCGCGTGGACGGCTGGATCGAGGTGCTCAATGTGCGCGCCGTCGGCGACCAGGTGCGCAAGGGCGACGTGCTGTTCGAACTGTTCTCCCCGGAGTTCAGCATCGCCAGCTTTGATTTCATCCGGAGCAAAAAGGATGGGACAGGGTTTTCCCTGCAGGCAGCACGCAACAAGTTGCGCAGCCACGGTGCGACGGACAGCCAGATTGCCCAGATCGAGAAAACCGGGGAAGTGGCGCGGCGCATAAGTGTCGAGGCGCCGCGCGATGGCGTGGTGATCAGCCTTGCCGCCGCTGATGGCATGTTCTTGCAGCCGGCCACCCAGGCCGTATCAATCACCGACCTCAGCGAGGTCTGGTTGATCGTGGATATCTTCGAACGTGACATTGCCCGCATGACAGACGACATGCGCGCCATCGCGCGGTTCGAACATCTGCCCGGGCAGACCTTCGAAGGCAGGATCGACTATGTCTATCCGGAACTTGATGCCAAGACCCGCACGCTGCCTGTCCGCCTGAAGTTCGACAATGCCGAAAGGCTTTTGCGGCCCAACATGTTCGGCACCGTCAGTCTTGTTCCGGCCCAGACCCGAACCGCCCTTACGGTGCCGTCCGAAGCAATCATCCGCACTGGGGCTGCTGAACGGGTGATCCTGAAAACCGGCGAAGGCACCTTCAAGCCACGACTTGTCACAACCGGCCTGCGCGACAATTTTGGCGGCGGCGGACGTACCGAGGTGGTCCAGGGGCTCGCCCCCGGCGAGGAAGTCGTTGCATCGGCGCAGTTCCTGATCGACAGCGAAAGTGCCCTGAGCGCTGGGCTGATGCGCATGGCACCTACCGATGACGCCCCGGCTCGCGGCACCGGCGAGCTTGTCGCCATCGATGGCGAAACACGCATCGCAACTGTCCGGCATGCTGCCCTTGAGAGCCTGGACTGGCCCGCCATGACCTCGCAGTTTCCGGTCCGTGCGGATGTTGCGCTGGATCGTCTCTCGCCCGGCACGCAGGTGGCCTTTCGAGCAGCCCGCGGCGCGGACGGGCTGCTGGGCTTGCTGGAACTCGGCAACGATGACGGTATCGCCGCAACAGGACGCGGAACAGTCACGGCGGTGACAGCCGATGGCAAGCTGACGCTGTCACACGACCCGATCCCGGACCTGGGCTGGCCGGCAATGCAGATGGACATGCCCGTTGCCGGCTTTGATCCGGCGACAGTGCCGCTGGATGCCCCGGTCGAGTTCGACCTCAGCAAGGGTGACGACGGCCTGTTTACCATCGTTGCGGTCCGCCCTGGTGACAAGGCAGCAGCGCCCGCGCCCGCCATGGCGAAGGACGATCCGGCACCGATGGCGGCCAAAGCGTCACCGATTGTTGTCTCAGGCACCATTGACTCGCTGGACGAGGCGGCCCGCAAGGCAACCATCACACATGGGCCGATTGCCGAGATCGGCATGCCCGGCATGACCATGGAATTTGAGATCGGGAAGTCGCTGGATGTTTCGGCCCTTCCCGTGGGCACCAAGGCCGTGATGACCTTCGCCCGGCCGGACGGCATGACGATGGTGCTGACTGAGGTCAAGCCATCCTCGCCGCCAATGGAGGTCAACGGAACCATCAACTCCGTCGATGTGGCCACTGGAAAGGCAAATGTCACTCACGGCCCCATGACCGAGATCGGCATGCCGGGCATGACCATGGACTTCACGCTGGACCCCGCCCTTGAACCGGAATCCCTGCCAATCGGCAAGGAGGTAAAGCTACTGCTGCATCGCAACGAGGACTTCTCCATGACGCTCGTCGGCACGCGCACGCAGGAACTTCTGCAATGATCCCGGCCATCATCAGGTTGTCGATCGCCAACAGGATCATCATTGTTGCCCTGGCGATCATGATGGGCATTACCGGCATCTGGGCGATCCGGGCGACGCCTGTGGACGCGATCCCGGACCTGTCGGACGTGCAGGTGATCGTGCGTACGCCGTTCGCTGGCCAGGCTCCGCAGGTGGTCGAGGACCAGGTCACCTTTCCAATTGCCACAGCCATGCTTGCCGTTCCCGGAGCCAGCGATGTACGCGGGTTTTCGTTCTTCGGCGACAGTTATGTCTATGTCGTGTTCGAGGACGGCACCGACCTTTACTGGGCTCGCACCCGGGTGCTGGAGTATCTCAGCCAGATCACGGCGAACTTGCCGGAAGGGGTGTCGCCGCAACTGGGGCCTGATGCCACGGGTGTTGGCTGGATTTATCAATACGCCCTGATCGACCGTACCGGTGGGCATGATCTGGCGCAGTTGCGCACGCTTCAGGACTGGTTTTTGAAATACGAGTTGCAGACCGTCGACGGCGTGTCCGAGGTCGCCACCATCGGCGGCATGGTGAAGCAGTACCAGGTGGTCGTCGATCCCAACAAGCTGCGCGCATTTGATGTGACGCTTGCCCAGATCCGCACCGCCATCCAGAACGCCAACCGCGAAACCGGCGGCTCGGTCATCGAGATGGGCGAGGCCGAATTCATGGTCCGCTCCACCGGGTATGTGAATGATCTTGCCGACCTTGCAAAGGCACCGCTCGCGGTCAACCAGCGGGGAGCGGCCCTGACCCTCGGCGACGTGGCCGACATCCGCTTTGGCCCCGAGATGCGCCGCGGCGTCGGCGAGCTTGATGGCCAGGGCGATGCCGTCGGAGGCGTGGTGATCATGCGCTGGGGCGGCAATGCGCTGGCCACGATCAAGGCGGTGGAGACGCGGATCGGGGAATTGCGCGCCTCGCTTCCCAAAGGCGTCGAGATCGTCACGACCTACAATCGCGCCGGCGTGATCGAGCGCGCAATCGACAACCTGCAAAGCAAGCTGACCGAGGAATTCATCGTCGTGATTCTGGTGTGTGCGGCCTTCCTGCTGCACATCCGCTCGTCACTGGTGATCATCCTGTCGCTGCCGCTGGGCATTTTTGCCGCGTTCATCATCATGAAGTTGCAGGGCGTGAACGCCAATATCATGTCGCTCGGCGGTATTGCCATTGCCATCGGCGCGATGGTGGATGCAGCGATCGTCATGATCGAAGCAATGCACCGGCGGCTGGAAGAGGAAAAGCTGACCAACCAGAACCGGTGGCGGATCGTCACCGAATGTGCGACCGAAGTCGGTCCTGCCCTGTTCTTTTCACTGGCCATCATCACGGTGAGTTTCCTGCCTGTGTTTGTGCTGGAAAGCCAGGAAGGCCGCCTGTTCAAGCCGTTGGCCTTCACCAAGACATATGCGATGGCGGCGGCCGCAATCCTGTCCATCACCCTGGTTCCTGTGCTGATGGGCTATTTCGTGCGCGGCCGCATCGTGCCGGAACGCAAGAACCCGCTGAACCGGATGGTGATCTGGATGTACCGGCCGTTTCTGGATGCCGCAGTTGCCTGGCCCTGGGCCACGACGGCGATGGCCGCGGTGCTTGTGGCCTCCATGTGGTGGCCGCTGCAACGGGTTGGCTCAGAGTTCATGCCCGAACTCAACGAGGGTGACTTCCTCTACATGCCAACGCTTTACCCTGGCGTCTCCATCGGCAAGGCGCGCGAAGTCCTGCAGCAATCCGACCGGCTGATCGCCACGGTGCCGGAGGTGCTGACGGTGCACGGCAAGCTCGGACGTGCGGACACGGCCACCGATCCGGCTCCCCTGACGATGATCGAGACGACGATCCAGTTGCGCCCGGAAAAGGAATGGCGTGCGGGTATGACAATGGAAGGGATACGCAACGAGCTCGATCGTGTCGTGCAGATTCCCGGTGTGACCAACGTCTGGATCCAGCCGATCAAGAACCGCATCGACATGCTGGCGACCGGCATCAAGACACCCGTGGGCGTCAAGATCTCGGGCGCGGACTTGAGCGTGATCGAGCAAATCGGGATCGAGGTCGAGCGTGTCGTCGCCGGTATTGACGGCACCGCGTCGGCCTATGCCGAACGGCCCATCGGCGGACGCTTTGTCGAGATCAACGTGAACCGCGACGCCGCCGCCCGCTACATGATGAGTGTGCGCGATGTTCAGGACGTGGTGCAGACTGCCATTGGAGGCATGCAGGTGTCAGAGTCGGTCGAGGGGCTGGAACGCTTCCCGATCAACCTGCGTTACCCGCAGGAATGGCGCAACAGCCCGGAACGGTTGCGCGATCTTCCTGTCGTCACGCCGTCGGGCGCGCATATCCCGCTGGGTGCGCTGGCGGAGATCAAGGTGGTGGATGGTCCGGGCATGATCCGGTCGGAGAACGCGCGGCGGACCGGGTTCGTGTTCATCGACATCGCCGGGCGCGATCTGGGAGGCTACGTCACGCAGGCGCGCCAGGTTGTGGCGGACCAGGTGACCCTTCCGCCAGGCTACTCCATCACATGGTCGGGCCAGTACGAGTACATCGAGCGGATGCACGAGCGGCTCAAACTTGTTGCCCCCGCGACGCTGCTGATCATCACGCTGATGTTGTTCATGGCCTTTAACCGGGTGATCGAGGTGGGCATCATCCTGGCCGCGCTGCCGGTCGCGCTGGCGGGCGGCGTCTGGTTCCTGTGGTATCTCAACTTTGATATCTCCGTCGCCGTCCTCGTCGGCTTCATTGCGCTTGCCGGTGTCGCGGTCGAGACGGCAATCGTAATGATGCTTTACCTCAACCTGTCCTGGGACAAGCGCAGGAAGCTGGTCATTGCCGAGAGACGCCAGATGACGGTGACCGATGTGGAGGACGTCGTGTTTGAAGGCGCCCTGCTGCGGGTGCGGCCCAAGGTGATGACCGTGGCGACGATCTTCGCCGGGCTGATACCGATCATGTATGGCACCGGTACCGGATCGGAAATCATGCAACGTATCGCTGCCCCCATGGTCGGTGGCATGGCCACGGCAACCTTGCTGACACTCTTCGTGATCCCCGCGATCTTCGTGATCTGGAAGCGGCTCTCCCTCAATCGGGTCAATCGCGAATTGCAACAGGTTGTCCAGACAAACCCGGCTTCCTTCCCCGGTTCCGTACCTGCGGAATGATCATTCAACCTTCAAGCTTCAACCTGAAAGGAAACCCATGAAACACCTTGCCTTTACCCTCGCGGCAACCCTGCTCACCGCAACTGCAGCCTTTGCCCAGACCAACCACGGCACCATGAACCACGGCACCATGAACCACGGCACCATGAACCACGGCACCATGAACCACGGCGCGGGCAAACAGATGGAGGGCGCGGTTCACGCAAAGGCCGTCGTCAATTCCATGGCTGAAGGTACGGCCAACGTCACCCACGGACCGATCCCCGAAATCGGCTGGCCAGCCATGACCATGGATCTCGCCGTGGCGCCGGACGCGCAGATCATGGGCGAGGTCGCGGCAGGTGACAGTGTGATCCTGATGCTGATCAAGGGTGATGACGGCATGTACGTTATCGGCGCGATGATGCCCGAGTAACCTCGCCCGATCACCGTTCACCGTGGATACAGCGACCACCCGGCAGGCCTCAAGCGTTACCGGGTGGTGCCCGCCCGAATTGAGCACTAGTCCAGCCAGTACATCCTGACCGTCATCCAGATCGCCATGGTGATCATCATCAGGTTCTCGGTCAGCGAGACAAAGCCAAGCGGCACGTTGCTTGATCCGCCGACGCAGGCGCACTTCAGCTCGCGCTTGTCGATGTAGACGGCCTTGAAGACTGAAACCGCCCCGACCGTGCCGATGAACAGCGCGACCGGTGCCGCAATCCAGATCAGCGCGCCCCCGATCATCAGGATGCCGGCAAGCGCCTCGCCGAACGGGTAGAGATATCCGTACCGGACCCAGCGGCGCGCCAGCAGGTCGTAGTTCAGGAACATGGTCGAGAAGCTTTCGAGATCCTGCAGCTTCTGGATGGCGAGGATGCACATGCTGATGGCGATGAACCATTCAAACGCCCGGATGCTCATCACTGTGCCCAACGCATGCCAACTGACCGCCAGCGCCATCAGGAAGGCCACCGCGAAAATGGCGATGACCGGCTGGTAGCTGGTTTCGTCCTCGCTCTTGACCTCCTGGCCGAAATACTCGCGAAGGTCCTCATAGCCACCGATGCGCTCACCTGCGATGAAGGTCTGCGGTGTCGTATCGACATCGTGCTTGGCTTTGAAGGCCTCGGTCTCGTCTCGGGTGTTGAGTTGGTGGTCTTCAACCGTGTAGCCCTCGCGTTCGAGCAGGTCCTTCGACTTGAGCCCATAGGGGCACAGATGGTCGGGCATCACCATGCGGTAGAGGGCTGCGGTCTTGCCTTGTTCGAAAGCCATGCCTCCTCCTTTCAGCTTGGCACGCCCATTGGTATATTACGGGCGGCGTATGGCTACTTGAACCATTCAGACCTTTCAGGGTTCCCCAGACTTTTGAGGAGCGGCACGTTTCTTGTCTTGGCCGAGTTCAGCCGTTGGCCGGCATTGCCGACTCCACCAGCTTGGCCCAGTACGAACATCCGATCGGGATGATGTCGTCGTTGAAGTCATACTCGGGATGATGCAGCGCGGCACCTTCTCCCTGACCCACGAAGATGAACGCGCCCGGCCGGGCCTCCAGCATGAACGAGAAGTCCTCCGCGCCCATCACCGGCGGAGCGTTCTCGTTGACGTTGCCGTCCCCCACGATCTGGCGCGCCACGGACGCTGCGAACGACGTCTGGGCTGCGTGGTTCATGGTCACCGGATAGTTGCGCTTGTAACTCAGCTTCACCCTGGCATCAAAGGCCGCGCCGACATGCTCGCAAATGGTGCTCATGCGCGCTTGCGCCAGGTCGCGCATGGCAGGGTCCAGCGTGCGTACAGTGCCGTTCATCCAGGCGGTCTGCGGAATCACGTTGTTGGCGTCGCCCATGTGAATCTGCGTGACGGAAATGACCATGCTTTCAACCGGATTGGCATTGCGCGAGACGATGGTCTGGAATGCGTTGACCAGTTGCGCCACCACCATGGCGGGATCGTTGCTTGTGTGCGGTTGCGCAGCGTGCCCGCCGCGGCCCTCGATATGGATTTCAAACAGGTCCGCCGAAGCCATGAGGCCGCCGGGTCTTGTGGCGAACTGGCCAACCGGCAGATTCGGCATGTTGTGCATGCCGTAGACCTCGTGCACGCCGAAGCGGTCCATCATGCCGTCGTTGACCATCTCGCGCCCGCCGCCGCCGCCTTCTTCCGCCGGTTGGAAGATCACCACCACCGTGCCGTCGAAATTGCGCGTCTCGGCCAGGTACTTTGCCGCCCCCAGCAGCATTGCCGTGTGCCCGTCATGGCCGCAGGCGTGCATCTTGCCCTCCACCGTGGATTTGTGCGGCAGGTCGCGGATTTCCCTGATCGGCAGCGCGTCCATGTCGGCGCGAAGGCCCACCACCTTGCCCGAGGCGTTGGTCTTTCCGTGGATCACGCCGACCACGCCTGTGCGCCCGATGCCGGTCACGATCTCGTCGGCACCGAACGCCTTCAGCTTGTCCGCCACGACACCGGCGGTGCGATGCACGTCGAACAGGATTTCCGGGTGCTGGTGCAGGTCACGCCGCCACGCGGTGATCTCGTCATGGAACTCGGCAAAGCGGTTGATGGTCGGCATGGCAGTCTCCGTGGGGGATGGGTCGCCAGAGACTGCGAGAGAAACCGGCGGCAAGCAACAGGTGTGATCTGGCAAAAAGAATTCGACAAAACTGGTTTTTTAGATATATGGTGAGTCATGTCTACGACAAGCCCCACTGCCCGTGCCCTCGCCGCCCTCGGACATGATGCCCGTCTGTCCATCTTCCGCCTTCTGGTCAAGGCCGGGAAACAAGGCTTGAGGGTCAGTGACATTGGCGAGCATCTTGGCCTCGCGCCATCGACGCTGGCTCATCACCTGTCGACGCTGGTCGATGCCGGTTTGGTCCTGCAGGAGAAGCATGGGCGCGAGGTGTTCAACATGGTCGACTACCCGGCCATGCGCCGCACTATGGACTTCCTCACTGCCGAATGCTGTGCGGGCGTGACTTCGTCGCGCAAGGAGGATGCAGCGTGATGACTCTAATTCATTTTTCTCCTCGAAAACAACCATAAATCCGGAGATTTGGTAATGACCTATCTGGCACCGTCTTCTCTTGGCCCCTTCACAGTAATGAGACAGTTCCTGGCTGATCAGCGTGTATGGCTGGCGTCGGCACTGATCCTTGCCTTGCTGGCTGCGTTCGATTCCTCACAGGCCATCACGAGCGCACAGTTTGCCGGGTCGGCACTTCTGAACACCGCACCATACCTGGTGCTTTCCATCGCGATTGCAGCATGGGCAGGCGCAACCGGCGCGGACAACCTGATCGCCAGGGCCTTCACGGGCGCGCCGCTGCTGATGATCCTGCTGGGGGCACTCGCTGGCGGGGTGTCGCCCTTCTGCTCCTGTGGCGTCATTCCGTTGATTGCAGCGCTTCTCGCCATGGGCGTACCGCTGTCTGCGGTCATGGCCTTCTGGCTGGCTTCCCCTATCATGGACCCGTCGATGTTCGTGTTGACTGCAGGTGTGCTCAATCTTGAATTTGCTGTCGCCAAGACCCTCGCCGCAATCGGATTGGGGCTGTTCGGTGGATTGACCGTGCACTTGCTGGCCAAGAGCGGCGCACTTGCAAACCCCCTGCGCGAAGGCATAGGCAATGGTGGCTGCGGAGGCTCGAAGGTCAGGGCACCAAAACCGGTGGTCTGGCAGTTCTGGACCGATGCGGAACGGCGCGCGAAGTTTGCAAGGACTGCATGGACCACAACGTTGTTCCTTGCCAAATGGCTGACCCTCGCCTTCGTACTTGAAAGCCTTATGCTCGCCTGGATCCCCGCAGAAACGGTGACGTCTGTGCTTGGCGGCACCGGCATGATGCCGATCCTGATGGCAACGCTGGTGGGGGTGCCGGCGTATCTCAATGGATATGCTGCACTGCCGCTGGTAAGCGGGCTGATTGATCAGGGCATGGCGCCGGGCGCTGGGATGGCGTTTCTCGTGGCTGGTGGCGTTACGTCAATTCCTGCTGCAATGGCAGTATGGGCACTGGCGCGCCCAGCCGTCTTTGCGCTCTATATCGCACTGTCACTGACGGGGGCTCTTGCCGTCGGTCTGCTGTTCCAGCTCTGGCAGGTCTTGTAGGGGCCGCTCCGCGGCAAGAATGAGGATGCTTGCGAGACTGCGAGAAAAATGGGCGAGGGGTCAACGGGGGTGAGTTGAGGTGTGCCCGAAGGGAGCACAGCCCGGCTCCAGTTGACCTCCTGTTCGCCAACACTGCGCCGCGCGTGCGGAACCAATCCAGACTGAAGGGGGTTACCAGAACACCTGACCTTTGGAGGATCATGCATGACTGTCGTGCTTGCCACCGTGTGCCGGGATGGAGTGGTGCTCGGATCGGACTCCCAGATCACGGACGAGGCACGGGGCATGACATACCCAGCCAACAAGCTTCACCCCCTGGGCGAGCTGGCAGCTTGGGGCGGCAGCGGCGCGCGCTCGGTGCTGGCCGATGTGGAGCGCTGTTTCAATGCAAACAGCGCTGCCATCCTGGAAGCCCCTGACATCGGACGCGCTCTCCAGGAACAGGTCCTCCCGATCCTTCGCCATCACTATGATACATTCATTCCCGACGTGCCGGGCAACGAAGGCGGCGGGACGCCGTCAGCCTACGTGCTGGCCGCCGGATGGCGGGACGGCGACCCGTGGATTCTCGAGATAACGCCTTCGGGGATGATCGGGCACTACGCCGACATCGGGTTTCATGCCATTGGCAGCGGTGCGCCGATGGCCCAGCAGGCAAGCTCGCTGCTGTCCCACTTCCATTTGGCCGAGCGGTCGGTAAACTTCGGTCGCGCGGCGGTGCTGCGGGTCCTGCAAGCGCTTGACCTCACCTCTTCCAGCGTCGGCAAGCCGTTCAGCCTGTGTTGTACAGACGAGGAAGGTGCCCACCATCTTGGCGAAGAAGAAATCGCGAGAGTAGGCGAGGATGTGCGCCGATGGGAGGACGCCGAACAGTCCGTCATCGCCGACATATTCGATTGAGCCACCGAGGCTTCGCTACCTCTTGCGCGGCAAAGCCGAAGGGGGGTACTCGGGTACTGGTTACCCCTTCGCTTTCTTGCCCTGCTCGCGCATCTGGCTCAGCGTCTGGCGCGGTGACAGCGCCTCTGCCGACACCGCAAGGTCCAGCACGGCACCCGTCTTCGACGCACAGGCCCGTTCGAATGCGGCGGCAAAGTCCGCCGTCGTTTCCACCCGCTCGCCGTGGAAGCCGTAGGCCTTTGCCAGCGTCACGAAATCCGGGTTCTGCAGTTCCGTGCCCGACACCCGCTCGGGGTAGGTGCGCTCCTGGTGCATGCGGATGGTGCCGTAGGTGCCATTGTTGAGGATCAGGATCACCGGCTGGCAGCCCGCCTGCATGGCCGAGCCAAGCTCCTGGCAGTTCATCTGGAAATCACCGTCGCCGGCAAAGCACACCACCAGCCGGTCCGGGTGGTTGGCCTTGGCGGCAATGGCCGCCGGCACGCCATAGCCCATCGCGCCAGACTGCGGCGCAAGCAACCGCTGCCCCGGCCCGAATCGGAAGAAGCGGTTCGGCCAGATGGCGAAGTTGCCCGCGCCATTGGTCAGGATCA
>CAYMJJ010000005.1:0-64711 GCA_964390445.1 uncultured Anderseniella sp. | reverse complement strand
GCACCTCCGAGCCGCGCCATTATGAAACCGTAACCGAACTGTGGAAGCGCATGGCGGCCAGCGGCGACATCTACCTCGACACCTACGCCGGCTGGTATTCAGTGCGCGACGAGGCGTTTTATGGCGAGGATGAACTGGAAGACCGCGACGGCAGGAAGTTCGCCATCAAGACCGGAACGCCGGTCGAGTGGGTGGAAGAGGAAAGCTATTTCTTCAAGCTGTCAGCCTACCAGGACAAGCTGCTGAAGCTATATGCCGACCAGCCGGATTTCATTGGCCCGCAGGAACGCCGCAACGAGGTGCTCAGCTTCGTCAAGGGGGGTCTGCAGGACCTGTCCGTGTCGCGTACCACGTTCGACTGGGGCATCCCCGTGCCGGATGCGCCGGGCCACATCATGTACGTGTGGGTGGACGCGCTGACCAACTACATGAGCGCCACCGGCTACCTGTCCGATGGTGAGCGCAAGCGGTTCTGGCCGGCGGATGCGCACATCATCGGCAAGGACATCATCCGGTTTCATACCGTCTATTGGCCGGCGTTCCTGATGTCGGCAGGCCTGCCGCTGCCGAAGCAGGTGTTCGCGCACGGGTTCCTGTTCAACCGCGGCGAGAAGATGTCGAAGTCGGTGGGCAACGTGGTGGACCCGCAGTCGATGATCGAGCAGTACGGCGTCGACCAGGTGCGCTATTTCTTCCTGCGAGAAGTGCCGTTCGGCCAGGACGGCAACTACAGCCACGAGGCCATCGTCAACCGCGTCAACGCAGACCTTGCCAACGACCTCGGCAACCTTGCGCAGCGCTCGCTGTCGATGATCGCCAAGAACTGTGATGGCAAGGTGCCGGCATTCGGAGCGTTCAGCACTGACGACCAGGAAATCCTCGATGCTGCCTATGCCATCCTTGATGGTGCGCGTGAGGAGATGAACCAGTTCCGCCTGCACAAGGCGCTGGAGATCATCTGGAAGGTGGTGGCAGACGCCAACCGCTACTTCGCCGGCCAGGAACCGTGGGCGTTGAAGAAGACCGACCCTGAGCGCATGAACACGGTGCTGTATACCACGGCGGAAGTGATCCGCGTGGTGGCGGTGGCCGCGCAACCGTTCATCCCGGACGGGGCGGGCAAGCTGCTCGACCTTTTGAACGTGGAAGAAGGCAAGCGGCAGTTTCGCGTAACTGAGGCTGCACTTGTACCCGGCACGCTACTGCCGCAACCTCAAGGCGTGTTTCCACGTTATGTCGAACCGGAACCCGCAAGCTGACGGGCATGCAGGAGCCGTTCGTGAACACACCCGCCATAGTCGACAGCCACTGCCATCTCGATTTTGATGTACTGGCCGGCGATATCAATGGCGTGATCGCGCGCGCGCATGCCGCCGGGGTGCACCTGATGGTGACGATCTCCACGCGGGTAAAGCGGTTTGACGTGCTACGCGACTTCGCCGAGCGCCACGAGGAAGTCTGGTTCACGGTCGGCACCCATCCGCACAACGCGGACGAAGAACTCGACGTTACGGCTGAGCAACTGTCGCAACTGGCCACGCACCCGAAATGCGTCGGGATTGGCGAAGCCGGACTGGATTACCACTACGACAACTCCCCGCGCGAGGCGCAGGCGCAAGGCTTTCGCACCCACATTGCGGCTGCGCGCGCGACCGGCCTGCCGCTGGTAATTCATTCACGCTCCGCCGAGACTGACACAGCGGAAATCATTGAAGACGAGATGGGGAAGGGGGCGTTCAAGCCCCTGCTGCACTGCTTCTCGTCGGGCATGGAACTGGCAACCCGCGGACTTGAGGCAGGCTGCTACATGTCTTTTTCCGGCATCCTGACCTTCAACAGTGCCGAAACCATCCGCGAGGCAGCGCGCGCCTGCCCGCTGGACCGCATGCTGGTGGAAACCGATGCGCCGTACCTGGCGCCAATGCCGCACCGGGGCAAGAGCAATGAACCCGCGTTTACCGCGCACACGCTGGCGAAGCTGGCGGAAGTGAAGGGTGTCAGCGTCGAGGAGATGGCGCGCGTCACCTCGGACAACTTCTTCCGGCTGTTTTCCAAGGTGGAACGGCCGGCGATCTATGGCGAGGCTGCCGCATGAGCCTTACACTGACCATACTGGGCTGTGGCTCTTCGGGCGGTGTGCCGCGCATCGGCAACAACTGGGGCAATTGCGACCCGGACGAGCCTCGCAACCTGCGCAAGCGTTGTTCGGTGATCTTGCAAAGGCGGGAAGGGGACGCCCTCACCCGTGTGCTCGTCGACACCTCGCCGGATCTCGTCGCACAGCTCAACAGCGTCAACGCCGGCACGCTGGACGGCGTCTGGTATACCCATGAACATGCCGACCACACCCACGGCATCGACGATCTGCGCCAGGTGGCCATCAACATGCGCGAGCGCGTGCAAGTGTGGGCCGACCACGCGACGGCGGAGATGCTGATGACGCGGTTCAGCTATTGCTTCATGACGCCGCCGGGCTCGTCCTATCCGCCGATCCTGGTGATGAACTCCATCGTGGATGGCCAGACCGTATCGACCACCGGTGCGGCCGGTGCGATCGAGGCCATGGCATTCAGCGTCAATCATGGCGACATCGATGCGCTGGGCTTTCGCTGGGCTGGCGTGGCATACACGCCGGACGTCAAGCTGATACCCGATGACAAGCTGAAGCACCTGGAAAACCTCGACGTGTGGATTATCGATGCGCTGCGCACCACGCCGCATCCGAGCCACTTCAACCTTGAGGATGCGCTTGCGTGGATTGCGCGGATGCAGCCACGGCGCGCCATCCTGACCAACATGCACGTTGACCTGGACTATCAGACTCTGCGCAATCAGTTGCCGGACAACGTCGTGCCAGCGCACGATGGCATGGTTGTGACCATCGAGGAGTAGCCAGGCCGGCCAATCACGCGGTATTCTGCCAAAAGCACCATCAATAATATTCCATAATATATATTATGCGAATTATCTGCATGACATGACAGGAGGCCCCCACCGATGCAACTGAACGCCGATTTCGACAAGCGAGTCGCCGTCCATGCTGGCCGTATCGACTGGGTTGCGTCTCCCATGCCGGGCGTTGACCGGCGCATGCTGGACCGCATCGGTGATGAGGTGGCCCGCGCCACATCCATCGTACGCTATGCGCCTGACAGCCATTTTTCGCCGCACGTCCATACTGGTGGCGAAGAGTTCCTGGTGCTCGACGGCGTGTTCTCGGATGAGCATGGCGACTTTCCCGCCGGCAGCTACATTCGCAACCCGCCCGAATCGAGCCATACGCCAGGTTCGGCGCCCGGTTGCACCATCCTGGTAAAGCTGTGGCAGTTCGACATGGCCGACAGGACGCACGTGCGCATCGACACCAACAAGATGCGCGGCCTGCCCGATCCGAAGCGGCCCGGCGTTACCGTCATGCCGCTGTTCCATGACGGGCGCGAGGATGTGCGACTGGAAGAATGGGCGCCCGAGGCACAAATCAACCTGGCTGTGCCAGGTGGGATCGAGGTTTTCGTACTCGAAGGCGGCTTCGTGGAAAATGGCGAAACCTTCGAGCCGCAGTCATGGCTCCGGCTGCCCTGCGGTGCTAGCCTGAAAGCCACTGCAGGCAGCAAGGGATGCAAGGTATGGATAAAGGCGGATCACCTGAAGGAAACGCCCAGAGCACCGGAAAAATAGACACGACTCGCCCGGAAACCCTGCCGAAGCGCGATATCACCACCCTGCTCGCCATCATGGCGGCGCTGCGCACGCCGGTGACCGGGTGTCCCTGGGATCTTGAGCAGGATTTCACGTCCATAGCGCCCTATACGCTGGAAGAAGCCTACGAAGTGGCCGACGCCATCGAGCGTGGCGACATGGGCGACCTGTGCGAGGAACTTGGCGACCTGCTGTTGCAGGTGGTCTATCACGCGCAGATGGCCCGCGAGGCCGATGCATTCACCTTCGAGGACGTCGTCGAGGCAATCAACACCAAGATGGTGCGCCGCCATCCGCACGTGTTCGGTGATGATGCCGCACGCTCAGCCGGTGTGGCCAAGGGCTTCTGGGAGCGCATCAAGGCCGAGGAACGTAAAGGCACCGCCAAGCAGCACACCCATCACCTCGACGGCATTCCATTGGCCCTGCCCGCGCTGGCGCGTGCCCAGAAGCTGCAGTCGCGCGCGGCGAAAGTGGGGTTTGACTGGCCCGATATCGCGAACGTGGTCGAAAAGATTGTCGAGGAAGCCGGCGAACTGGCTGAGGCCCGGGCCATGCTGCCTGCGGAAAAGCAGGCTGAAGAGTTCGGCGACCTGCTCTTCGTGATGGTCAACCTGGGCCGTCACATGGGCCTGGACGCAGAAGCTTGCCTGCGGTCTGCAAATGCCAAATTCTCGCGCCGGTTCAATTATGTAGAGCAAGAACTTGAAGTGCGCGGCAGCACCCTTCAGGCAGCCACACTGGAAGACATGGATGCAATCTGGGACGAGATCAGGGCACGCGACAAGCAGCGCCCCTGATCAGCCTGTCCTGACCGGCTTGAGGCGTTCGCCAAGCTGTTTCACCGCGACGCCTGCATTGCGGGCATCAAACCGTGCCGTCAGTGCGATCTGCCCGCTTTCGTGATCCTTGCGGTCGAGCACTTCCGCATGACCATACACCCAGGCGAGTTTTGCTCCTTCGCCGGGCGCAAGTTCGATGCGATAGACCGGCTGATGTTCGGCCAGTGCTTCTTCTATCCGAACCAGCAGCTTGTCCACACCCTCTCCGGTAACGGCTGAGACCGGCACCACTCGCGACGATCCGGAGACGTTTCCTATCAGGGTGGCACGATGGTCTTCGTCCAGCAGGTCGATCTTGTTCCAGACCTCGATCATGGCCTCGCGCGCTTCCTTGTCGACGCCGAGATCCTTGAGCACGGACATCACGTCTTCCGCCTGCTCTTCGGTTTCCGGGTGCGCAATGTCGCGCACGTGCAGGATCACGTCTGCCGCCAGCACTTCTTCCAGCGTGGCGCGGAATGCTGCCACCAGTGTAGTCGGCAGGTCGGAAATGAAGCCCACGGTATCGGACAGGATGATGCGACGTCCGCGCGGCAGTTCAAGCTGGCGCATGGTCGGATCCAGCGTGGCAAACAGCAAGTCCTTGGCCATCACGTCGGCATCGGTCAGACGGTTGAACAGGGTGGACTTGCCGGCGTTGGTATATCCCACCAGCGCCACCACCGGGTAAGGCACCTTCGTCCTGCTCTGCCGGTGAAGGGTGCGTGTGCGCACCACCTGTTCAAGCTGTTTCTTCAGCCGGTTGATCTTGTCCTGAATGATGCGGCGGTCAGCTTCGATCTGGGTTTCGCCCGGACCACCCATGAACCCTGCCCCGCCGCGCTGGCGCTCAAGGTGGGTCCACGATCGTACGAGACGGCTTTTCTGATAGTTGAGATGGGCCAGTTCAACCTGCAGGCTGCCTTCGCGGGTCTCGGCACGTCGACCGAAAATCTCCAGGATCAAACCGGTACGATCCAGCACCTTGACCTTCCAGGCACGCTCCAGGTTGCGCTGTTGCGCCGGGCTCAGTTGTCCATTGAGGATGACCAGATCTGCTTCGGCTTCCTCGATCTGTTCGCCAAGTTGCGCAACCTTGCCGGTGCCGAAATAGGCCGCCGGCTGGATGCCGGACAGCGGCACGATGATGGCGGCTGCGATGTCGAGATCAATCGCGAGCGCCAACCCGACCGCTTCATCAAGCTTGGCCTGGGCATCGCGCCAGCCACCCTTGGGGCCGCGTGTCCTGACGTCGGGATGCAGCACCAGCGCCCGGGTAAGTTCCGGCCCCTCGATCTGGAACTCTACGCCACTGCCGTTTTCATGATCGGACATGGCTGCCCGCTACCTCGCAACTTGACCCAGCAAGTACATCAACGCGCGGGCAGCGGAAAAGTTTGCTTTCAGGTTGAAAGAGCGCGTGGCACTCAATTGCCATCGCCTTCTTCGTCGTACAGTGAAATCTGCTGGGCCGGCATTATGGTGGAAATCGCGTGCTTGTAGACAAGCTGTGACATGCCATCGCGCCGCAACAGCACGCAGAAATTGTCGAACCAGGTGATGACACCCTGCAGTTTCACGCCGTTTACCAGAAACACCGTGACTGAAACCTTGTTGCGACGAACCGTGTTGAGGAAGGTATCCTGAAGGTTTTGCGCCTTTTCTTGTGCCATTGAGGCCTCTCTTCTTTTTGGGTTGCACCGCCACGGATGCACCATTTGCACGGTTTTCCACGCGGCACGGATCTGTGGCCTGTCCCTGGCCACTATAGTGAAAGCTCAAGCCTCATGCCACCAGCAATTTTGGCACAAGGGAAGCTTAGAAATACTCGATGCTGACGCGGAACAAGTGCTGGATCGTCTCGATCTTGTCGCGCATGGCAAACATGACCACCCGGTCGTTGGCACGGATTTCGGTATCGCCCGTTGGGATGATTACCTCGTTATCACGCACCACCGCACCGATGCGCAAGCCATCAGGCAGATCAGCGTCGCGTAGGGGCTTGCCGATCATCGGTGAAGTTTCGAGGGCTTCCGCCTCTACCACTTCGCCCTCCCCGCCCTCGACGCCGTGCACGCCACGGATGCGACCGCGGCGCACGTGCTGCAGGACCGATGACACGGTCACCGAGCGAGGGTCAATGTAGGCATCGATGCCAAGCGGCGAAACAAGTGGACGTGCATCGAGGTTGGTCACAAGGCAGGCAGAATTGCGGGCACCGTGCTGCTTGGCCAGCATCGCGGACAGCACGTTGACCTTGTCGTCGTTGGTCAGCGCAAGGTAGGTCTCTGTCCTGCTGATCTCGGCTTCTTCCAGCAGGCTGGAATCGAGCGCTGATCCGTGCAGTACGATGACAGTGTCGAGCTTGTCCGCCACCTGTTCAGCGCGGGCAAGGTCGCTTTCGATAATGGTAACGGTGACATGCGTTTCGCGCTCTTCAAGCTTGCGCGCCACGTAGGCACCGATGGTGCCACCCCCGCCTATCAGCACGCGCCGGGCGGGTCGTTCCTCGTGTCCGAACAGCGCCAGCACGCGAGTGGCCTGGGTTTGGTCCGCCACCACGTAGACCCGGTCACCGGGCAGCATCTGGTCCTCGGAGTGCGGCACGAACAGCTTGCCGTCGCGCACGATGCCAACCACGACGGCCCGCAGGTCCGGAAACAGTCCTGACAACTGCGACAACGAGGTGTTGACCACCGGACAGTCGTCTTCGAGCTTGATGCCGAGGGTCAGCACCTTTTCGTCGACGAAGTAGATTGCTTCAAAGGCGCCAGGCAGGGCCAGGCGGCGCAACACCATCTCGCCCACGGCAATCTCCGGCGAAATCACCACGTCAACGGCGGTGTTTTCACGGGTGAACAGGCTGGCATATTGCGGCATCAGGTAGGACTGGTCGCGCACGCGCGCCACGCGGGTGGGAATGTTGAAAAGCGCCTTGGCTACCTCGCAGGCCATCATGTTCACCTCGTCCACGAACGTGACCGCAATGATCATGTCCGCCTCGGAAGCGCCGGCGTCGTTCAGCACATCGGGGTGCGAACCATGCCCGACAATGCCGCGCACATCGCTATTGGAAGAAATGGCCTCGACCAGTTCGCTGGAAATGTCGATGACGGTGACGTCATGATTCTCTACGACCAGACGTTCGGCGATACCCCGGCCGACCTGCCCTGCCCCGCATATAATGATTTTCATCGGGCTAGACCATCGCCTCGTTTATTGGCCCTGTCACTGAGGCGCGGACAATGCTCCAAGCCGGCTTCAAAAACAAGCCACCGATTGTCGTTGCCAAGGCTGGCGGGTTGCGCTCATCCGGCAGCTGCCTGGCCGGGCTCGGCGTCGTGCCTGTCGGCAATGCCGATATCGAGTGCCCGCATCTTGCGGTGCAAGGCCGACCGTTCCATGCCGACAAATGTTGCCGTGCGGGAGATGTTGCCGCCGAAGCGGCTGAGCTGCGAGCGCAGGTAGTCCGCTTCAAACGCCTCGCGCGCCTCGCGCAGCGGCAGGCTCATCAGCGCTTCCATGCCTGTGCCGGCACCGCCTTGTCCTGTCCCGGTCAGGTCAGCCGGCAGCATTGATGCACTGATCGGCTGGTCTGCATCGCCGCCCGACATGATCAGCAACCGCTCCACCGAGTTCTTCAACTGCCGCACGTTGCCGGACCAGTCCATTGTCTGGATCGCGGCCAGTGCATCATCGGCAAACTGGCGCGCAGGATGGCCCGACTGCGCCGAGTACAGCCCGCAGAAATGCTTCACAAGATCAGGAATGTCCTCGCGCCGCTCATGCAGCGACGGCAGCACGATAGGCACCACAGCCAGGCGGTGAAACAGGTCCTCGCGAAACGCTTCCGCCTTGATCAGCGCGTTGAGATCGCGGGCGGTGGACGACACGATGCGCACATCCACCCTGACCGGCTTGGCCCCACCCACGCGCACGAAGGTCTGGTCGACCAGCACCCGCAGCACCTTGCTCTGGGTTTCCATCGGCATGTCGGCCACTTCATCAAGGTACAATGTACCGCCGTGCGCTTCCTCCAGCTTGCCCACCCGCGTCGGGCGGCCGGTGCTGTCTTCCACGCCGAACAGTTCCTCTTCCATGCGCTCGGGCATCATGGTGGCGGCAGGCAGCACCACGAACGGTGCATCGGATCGTGTCGACCAGACATGCAGCGAGCGGGCGGCCAGTTCCTTGCCGGCCCCCATCGGCCCCATCAGCATCACCCGGCCATTACTTGGTGCGACCCGTTTCAACGACATCACGAGTTGCTTCATCGTTGCGGACGTGCCGATCATCTCGGAGTTCTCGCCCGACAGGCTGCGCAGTTGCTGGTTTTCCCGTTTCAGCCGCGAGGTTTCCAGCGCCCGCCCCACGACGTGAACCAGCTTGTCGGCGTTGAACGGCTTTTCGATGTACTCGTAAGCCCCGCGCTTTATGGCCGATACCGCCGTCTCGATGTTGCCGTGCCCGGAAATGATGACCACGGGCAGGTCTTCGTGTGCCTTCCTGAGTTCCAGCAACAGGTCAAGGCCGTCGAGCTTTGAGCCCTGCAGCCAGATGTCGAGCACAACCATCGACGGGCGCCGCTCGGCCACGGCGGCAAGCGCTGCGTCGCTGTTGCCGGCGAGGCGCGCTTCGTAGCCCTCGTCCTCGAGAATGCCGCCAATCAGCTCGCGAATGTCACGTTCATCGTCGATGATGAGAATGTCAGCTGCCATCAGTGCACTCTTTCCTGTGTCCGTTGTTCTTGTTGATCCGCACCCCCCTGTGCGCCGTCTGCAACTGCCGGCAGATCGTCCACTGGAAACTCCAGACTGACGCATGCCCCTCGCCCGCCATGGAAATCGCGTGGCGCGTCGCTGAGGGTCAACCGCCCGCCATGTTCCTCCATGATGCGGGTTACAATCGCCAGGCCAAGCCCGGTGCCCTTTTCCCGGGTTGTCATGTAGGGCTCGGTCAGCCGCGAGCGGTTTTCCTGCGGCAGTCCAATGCCGTTGTCCATCACCCGGACGATCACCTTGCCGTCATTGCCTGGGTCCACCTCGATGCGGATGACGCCCGGCTCGTCCGGGCTGGCCTGCAAACGGGTATCGATGGATTCGCGCGCATTCTTGACCAGGTTGGTCATGGCCTGGTTGACCAGCCGCCTGTCGACGTTCAACACCAGCGGATGATCCGGAACAACGGTCTCGAACTTGAGGTTCTCGTCACTGGCCTTTTGCAGCACCAGCGCCTCACGAACCAGCGACACCAGGTCGTTCGGCTCAAGCTGCGCGCTCGGCATCCGCGCGAACGATGAGAACTCATCGACCATGCGGCCGATATCGCCGACCTGGCGGACAATGGTTTCGGTGCACTGGTCGAATACCTTGCGGTCGCCGGTGATCTGGTCGGCGTACTTGCGGCGCAACCGTTCTGCCGACAACTGGATGGGGGTCAGCGGGTTCTTGATTTCGTGGGCGATGCGCCGCGCGATGTCTGCCCAGGCGGAGGTGCGCTGCGCCGACACCAGTTCGGTGGTGTCGTCAAACGTCAGCACGTAACCATCCACCCCGGCTTCGCTCTGCTCGGTGGTCACGCTGATGACAAAGCTGCGATCCTGGTCGCCAACACGGCGTGTTACCGTATCATCGGCGTACCCGTCGGGGCGGTGTTTCGCCTTCTCGAAGGTTGGTACGACCTGCCCGAACACTTCCGAGACCGGCTTGCCGATGACATCGGATTCCTCCACCGCCAGGAACTCCAGCGCAGACTTGTTGGACAAGGTGATAGTACCCTCGCGATCAAGGCCCAGAACCCCCGCACTGACGCCGCGCAGCACCGCTTCCATGAACCGGCGGCGCTCATCAAGCTGGTCATTTGCGCTTACAAGCTCTTCGCGCTGTGTCTTCAGCCGGTCCGTCATCTGGTTGAAGGTCCGGCCAAGAGTCGCGAGGTCGCCTGTAGAACGAACCGTGGAAACCTTCGTGTCGAGTTCGCCGGAACTGACCCGGCGCGCTGCTGAAACCAGCCCCACGATGGGCTCCACCAGCCGGTTGGAGAACAGCAGCCCAAGCCAGATCGCCGACAGCAGGAAGATCAGTGCAAGGCCTGCAAAAAGGGCTGCAAAGTTAAGCTGAAGCGCTGAGCGCTGGGCCATCAGCTCGGCAAACTGCTGGCGTTGGCTGCGGGCCTTCTCAAGCTGCCCGATGACCTCGGGGTTCACCAGCCGGTAGACATAGAGATAGTTGCCTTCAAGCTTCTCCAGCCGGATCAGCGCACGGATAACGTTGCCGCCGCGCTCGGGTGGTCGTACGACCATTTCGCCGGTCGTTGCCTGGGCGATGTCTTCGGGCGGAGGCGCGCGAAACCGCACCATCTTGTTCGCCGTGGCCGAAATCAGGACTTCCTTGTTGCCCGGGTTCATCACGAATACGCCCGAAAGGCCACGTACCGCGCCATAAGTGGCAACGCGCTTGATGATTTGCTCACGGTCAGTGTTGAACTCGTCAGCGCGCTGGTTCAGTTCGTTGGCAATAAATGCGGCGTCGCTGCGCGCGGTATCGAGGTTTTCGTTCATGTAGGCCTCGGCGACAGCCTCCGCCGATTCAACGATGGCTTCGGTACGCGTGGAAAGCCATGTATCCAGCCCCCTGCTGAGGGTCACGGTGGCAAATACCGCCACGATGATGGCTGGCAGAACCGCAAACACAGACAGCAGCGTGACGATGCGGATGTGAAGACCGGAGCCTGCCACCTTGTTCAGGCGCGCGACAGCCAGCTTGACGGCTTGCCATCCGATCAGGAAGAACATCAGCGCCAGCAGCACGCCGTTGCAGATCAGCAGGATCTGGGCATGCCTGGCATCCGGTTCCATCGGCAGCAGGCCCGTCAGGTACAGGTAGGTGCCCAGACCGCAACAGAGCGTCAGCATGACCAGCACGAGGCCGGCCCAGTTCACCCACTTGTTGAGGATAAAGGTCTCTGCACCCTTGGACTGGCCTGAAGAAGGCGCAGCGCCTGATTTTTCGGTAATCGCATCCATGGAATGTCAGCGCGCCTTGACGATCACAACTGTCGAAGTACCCCCGCATTGACTGTTGCCAATTCGCAACACCAATGTGGCAGATATGTGACAGTTGGGTGCCACACGTCAAGCTGAACAAGCGGCCAAGGCCCCCTGCTTCAGTCGATCTTGCGGGTTCCAGGCGAGCGGACCACGCTCAATCCGAGCTCCCGGATGCGGGTGCGCAGCGTGTTCCGATTTATGCCCAGCAACTGCGCCGCCTTGATCTGGTTGCCACTGGTCGCGGCCAGCGTGGCAGTGATGAGCGGCGCTTCCACCTGTTGGATGATCCGGTGGTACAGCCCTTCCGGCGGCAATCCCGGCTGGAACCCGCCAAAATACCGGTTGAGGTGGTTTTCCACGAATTCGGACAAGCTTGCTGCAGAAGAAGACGACGTGGTGGAGACAGGCGCGTTCTGGCTGGCGAACTCCTGCTCGATCACTTGCGCCGTGATTTCATCGCCGATGTGGATGGCGCACAAGCGCGATATGAAGTTCTCCAGTTCGCGCACGTTGCCGGGCCAGCGTGCCTTGCGCATGGCATCCAGCGCGCCGGCGGTGAAGGTCTTTGGCTGTAGGCCCTGGCGCTCGCATTCACCGAGGAAGTGATTGACGAGGTCCGGGATGTCATCAGAGCGCTCGCGCAGGGCCGGCAGCCGGATCGGCACCACGTTGAGCCGGAAGAACAGGTCCTCGCGGAACAGCCCCTGGCTGATGAGTTGCTGCAGATCGCGGTGAGTAGCAGCAATGATGCGCACGTTGGTCTTGATCGGCCGCACGCCGCCGACCGACGTATACTCGCCCTCCTGCAGCACCCGCAGCAGTCGGGTCTGGGCTTCCATCGGCATATCGCCGATTTCGTCGAGGAAAAGCGTGCCGCCATGGGCCTGCTCGAAACGGCCGACGTAGCGCGATACGGCACCGGTAAAGGCCCCCTTTTCGTGGCCGAACAGTTCTGACTCGATCAGTTCACGCGGGATCGCCGCCATGTTCATGGCTACAAATTGCGAGCCCTTGCGGCTCGAAAAATCATGCAGCGCGCGCGCCACCAGTTCCTTGCCGGTGCCGGATTCGCCCTGGATCATCACCGTCAGGTCGGTCTGCGTCATCCGCGCAACGATACGGTAGATGTTCTGCATGACGCTGGAGCGTCCAACGATCGGCAAAGATTCGGCCTCTTCCGCCGGTTGCCGCCGGACCAGTGCGGCCTCGCTCTTGCGCGAATCCTCCAGCGCCTGGCCCACCGTGGCGACCAGTGTCGACAGGTCGAACGGCTTGGGCAGGTAATCATAGGCACCGCGCTCGCTGGCAGTGATGGCGGTCATGATGGTGTTGCGGGCGCTCATGACAATCACCGGCAGGCGCGGCCGCTTGGCGCGGATGCGCGGCAGCACGTCGAAACCGCTTTCATCAGGCAGCACCACGTCGGTCAGGACCACGTCGCCCTCGCCTTCGGCAACCCAGCGCCACAGCGAGGCCGCGTTGCTGGCCGCGCGCACGGCATAGCCTGCACGGGTCAGCGCCTGGGTAACAACGGTGCGAATGGCTGCATCGTCGTCGGCAACGAGAACGGTCCCGGTCGTCATGTGTCAGATCCATCTGTTGATGTGCGTGTTGAAAGGGGCAGCAGGACGCGGAAAATGGTGCCTTCGCCAAGGTTGGCCGCGTCCACCACACCGCCATGATCGCGGACCAGCTTGGCCACCAGCGCCAGTCCCAGTCCGCGGCCGCTGTCCTTGGAGGTCACGAACGGGTCGAACAGGCTGCCCATCATGTCATCAGGAATGCCGGGGCCGTTGTCGCGCACGCTGATTTCCAGCGGCAGCGAGATCGCCTTGTCGGAGCCTTGAACCTGCATCCGGATGCCGGGCCGGTAAGCAGACGACAGTGTAATCTTGCCGTTTGAATCAGTTTTTTCAATAGCTTCTGCGGCGTTCTTCACAAGGTTCAGGAACACCTGCACAAGCTGGTCGCGGTTGCCCTGAACCGGTGGCAGCGACGGGTCATACAGTTCAGTGAACTCGATGCCGGCAGCAAAGCCACTGGTGGCCAGGCGGCGCACGTGCTCCAGCACGGTGTGCACGTTGAGCGGTTCCATCACCGGCAGGCGCTCGTCGGAAAACACTTCCATCTGATCGACCAGCGATCGGATGCGGTCGGTTTCGGTGCAGATCAACCGGGTAAGCTCGCGATCTTCCGGTGCCGCAACGGTTTCGAGCAACTGGGCTGCACCGCGGATGCCGGACAGCGGGTTCTTGATCTCGTGCGCCAGCATGGACGCCATGCCGGAGACCGAGCGTGCGGCCTGCAGGTTGTTGAACTGGCGGTCGAAGGCCTGCGCGACGGAGCGCTCAAGGATGAGCAGCACCATGGCACCGGGCAGCTCCGGCACGGTGCCGGCGAGGATGTCCACGGTGCGTTCGCCGCCAGAGCGTGGTGTACCCAGCTTGATGCCGTACTCGGCCAGCGTGGTTCCGGTGCTGCGCAGCCGTTCCACTGCGCTGAACAGCGGGCTGGAGAACGGAGCCAGGTCAACCAGACCCATGCGCTTCAAGGTGGTCCGGCTGAGGGAAAAGAATTCCTCAGCCGCTGCATTGGCCTCGATGACGTGGCCGCCTTCATCGATGGCGATGAGCGGGCTGGGCAGCGACTGCATCAGCAGTGATGCGGGTATCGCCAGGTTTCCGGTAAGGGGTTGATCAGCAACAGGCTTGGTCATGCGGCAACCCGCCCTTGCGAAGGCTGGCAAAGCCTGCCGGCAAGCCGCTGCAGGCCGCAGCGCACTTCGGTTGCAACCGGATTGCGCAGCAGCGACATGCGCCAGGTTTTGGCCTCGTCAGCGTCAAGGAATCCGGCATCCAGCCAGCGATCAATGGCCCAGCCGATGTGCTTGCGGGCGATCTTCACCCCGTGGACATCGCCATAATGCGCAATGATCGCGTCATTGTGGGCCAGGATGATAGCGGTCTGTTCTTCAATCTGCGGTTCATTGCGTCCGGAGCCTGCATCAAGCTGGTCTGCCAGCACGCCCGGCCACCAGGGCCGGCCATAGGCACCACGCCCGATCATCACGCCATCCGCGCCGGAAAGCTGCAGCATGGCGCGCACATCATCGATTGACGAGGCATCGCCATTGGCGATCAATGGAATGGTGATGGCGTCCCGGACAGCGCGTATCGCGGTCCAATCCGCCCTGCCCTTGTAGAACTGGTTGCGGGTGCGGCCATGCACCGTCACCAGCGCCACGCCGAGGTCTTGTGCCCTGCGGGCCAGGTCAGGAGCGTTGAGGCAATCATGGTCCCAGCCAAGCCGCATTTTCAGCGTTACCGGCACGGAACTGGCCTTGACCGTGGCATCGATCAGCGTGGCGGCATGGTCCAGGTCACGCATCAGCGCAGAGCCTGACAGCTTTCCTGCAACTTCACGGGCGGGACAGCCCATGTTGATGTCGATGATGTCGGCCCCGATGCGCTGGGCAATCTCTGTCCCCCGCGCCATCCATTCCGGCTCACGGCCTGCAAGCTGCAGCACAAACGGCGACACCCTGCCCGCACCCGTGGCGCGCCGCACCATGTCAGGGCGTGCATTCACCAGTGCGTCGCTGGCCACCATTTCAGACACCACAAGGCCTGCCCCGTGCATATGCGCGCAAACCCGGAAAGGTTCGTCGGTTACACCGGACATCGGCGCCAGAAACACGCGGTTGCGAGTCACATGCTGGCCAATTGATATGCCCATAAATTCGGCACTTTCGATAAAGGGATAATTTTGAGGCACTGTAGCAGGAACTTGTTGCAATGCAACATGGCATTTGCAGCCAGCGTTGCCAGACCCTTGCCCTGTTGCCCCGGTCCCTGATAGAGCATCGCCACCCGTCAACTGCATGCCCGGCCGCGCCGCCGCACAACCTGCCCAGGAACCTTTCCGCCATGACAGTCGCCGTCATCATCGTTGCCGCGGGTGCGGGCCTTCGGGTTGGCGGCGACGTACCAAAGCAGTACCAGCACATTGGTGGCAGGCAGGTGCTGCGGCACACGCTTGAGGTGTTTCTGTCGCATGAAAATGTGACAACGATCCAGACCGTCATCGGCGACGGACACCGCCCGCTGTATGATGAAGCCGTGGCCGGCCTGACCCTGCCGGACCCGGTTCAAGGCGGGGCAACCCGGCAGGCATCGGTGTGGCATGGGTTGCAGGCGGTGGCAGCGTCAAACCCGGCCAAGGTGCTGATCCACGACGCAGCGCGCCCGTTCGTCGATCACGCCACTATTTCTGCTGTTATTGACGCCCTTGACGAAGGCCCCGCCGCCATTCCTGCCCTTGCCGTAGCCGACACGCTGAAACGCGCCAGCAATGGCATCATCATCGCAACGGTTGACCGGGCGGGCCTGTGGGCCGCACAAACGCCGCAAGGCTTTCGCACGTCGGATATTATCGCGGCACACAAGGCCGCCGCCGCGTCCGGCCGGTCCGACTTCACCGACGATGCCTCCATCGCCGAGTGGGCGGGGCTTGATGTTGCCATCGTTGCCGGCACCCCGGAAAACAGGAAGATCACCACCGCCGCCGACCTGCACGAGGCAGAAGCGCGGCTGAACCACGGAGCGCACTCCATGCTCACCGATATCCGTGTTGGCCACGGCTATGACGTGCATGCCTTTGAAGACGGCGACCATGTCATCCTGTGCGGCGTGAAGATCCCGCATACAAAGAAGCTGAAAGGTCACTCCGATGCCGACGTGGGCCTGCACACCATCACAGACGCCATCTACGGCGCCCTGTGCGAAGGCGACATCGGCAAGCACTTCCCGCCGACAGATCCGCAGTGGAAGGGCGCTGAATCGTGGATTTTCCTCGACCACGCCGCAAAGATGGTGCGTGATCGCGGCGGCATCATCTCGCATGTCGACCTGACGCTGATTTGCCAGGCACCAAAGATGCGCCCGCACGTTGATGCGATGCGCGAAAGCGTGGCGAAAATCATCAGCATCGACGTGGGCCGGGTATCGGTGAAGGCCACGACGACCGAATGGTTGGGCTTCACCGGCCGCGAGGAAGGCATCGCCGCTGCTGCCACTGCAACAATTCGCCTGCCGGAGTAACCAATGTTCGACCGCCAGCTGATCATCGAAGCCAAGGACACGCTCGACATGCTGCGTGACGGCGGGCTGATGGTGGCAACGGCGGAAAGCTGCACCGGCGGTCTGGTCGCAGGGCTGCTGACCTGCATTGCAGGCTCGTCCGCCATGGTGGAGCGCGGTTTCGTGACCTACTCCAACGAGGCCAAGACCGAAATGCTGGGGGTGCCGATGGGAATGATCGAGCAGTATGGCGCGGTATCGGAACAGGTGGCGCGCGAGATGGCCGAAGGTGCGCTGCGCAACTCCCGCGCCAACATTGCCGTATCGGTCACCGGTATCGCCGGCCCGGGCGGCGGTTCAAGAGACAAGCCGGTCGGGCTGGTACACTTCGCCTGTGCCGGCAAGGAAAAGCTCACCCATCACGTCCGGATGGAATATGGCAATCTCGGCCGCGACGAAATCCGACACGCGTCCGTCGGCATGGCGCTGGCCATGATCCGCGCGCAAATTTCCACCGGCGGCGGCCTGTTAGCGTGAATGGGCAGTTGCGATAACTGAACCGGCACTCGTTTGTTGCCGCTGCAATTCCGGACCCACTGGAAACCGGCTCCCTGGGTTCCTATATGTTAAGCACCTTAACATTGTGGGGGAGTGCAAAACATGGTTCGACTGATCCTCAACATTCTCTGGCTGGTACTCGGCGGCATCTGGTCGGCGATTGCGTGGTTCCTCGTCGGCATTCTGGCCGCAATCACCATTGTCGGCCTGCCATGGGCGCGTTCGTGCTTCATGCTGGCAAACTACACCTTGTGGCCGTTCGGGCGCGACGTGATTGCCCGGGACGAGCTTTATGGCCGCGAAGACATCGGCACCGGCAGCCTCGGCATGATCGGCAACGTCGTCTGGTTCGTGCTGGCCGGCTGGTGGCTGGCGGTGATGCACCTGACCTTTGCCGTTGCCAACGCGGTGACCATCATCGGCATTCCGTTCGCCTGGGCCCACGTCAAGCTGGCCGGCGCGTCGCTTTTCCCGGTCGGCAAGACTGTCGAAAGCATCGAGGTCGTGGATGAAGCCTTGCGTAGCTCCGCCCGCACCCGCGTCGACAGCCTGCGCAACGCCAGCTGACAAACGCACAACCTTCGCAAATGAAAACCCCGGCAGGTTCGCCGGGGTTTTTTGTTTATTGGTGAGAAGCGTCAGCCCAGGTCGGGAATGCGCAGCACCTGGCCGGGATAGATCTTGTCCGGGTCGGACAGCATCGGCTTGTTGGCTTCGAAGATGACCGTGTACTTCGGCCCCTTGCCCTTGCCATAATGCTTCTCGGCGATCTTCCACAGGTTGTCGCCCTTCTTCACCGTGTGGAAGACCGGGTCCTTCTGGTCGGGTGCCACCAGGTTGCTTTCAACCTTGGACACGCCAAGCGTATTGCCGACGGCGATGATGGCCTTTTCCAGCACCGACTGGTCCGCCACGTCGCCGGTCACGATGGCCTTGTCACCCTGGATTTCAACCTTCACGTTTTCGGTGCCGAGGTTGTAGGAATCCAGCTCCTTTTTCAACTCTTCAGCGGTCGGCGGGGTGTCTGCCTTGCCGATGCCCAGCGCCTTGCCGGCGCTCTTCACGAAATCCCAAATGCCCATTGTAGCCTCCTAGCTAAGTCAAGTTTCACCCGCCTGGCGGGCTGGCGCTGATTTGACCTGTTGGATTGTGAGGCGTCCAGCGAAAACAGCCTGAACGTCACCCGCTTTTGTTTGGCGCGGATGCTTGTCCTCGGTTACTAATGTCGCAAGCTGATGACACTCCAGAAAGAGATGCACCATGAAACTGCACTACAATCCTGCCTCGCCCTTCGTCCGCATGGTCACCGTCACGGCGCACGAACTGGGCATTGCCGGGCAGATCAACACAGTCCCGACGGGCGAATTCCTGCCCGACCGGATCAACAAGCAGGTAGAGGCGGATAACCCGCTGGGCCGCATCCCGGCGCTGGTCAGCGACCATGGCTCGTCCCTCTACGACAGCCGGGTGATCTGCGAATACCTGTGTCATCACGCTGGCGACAAACAACTGCTGCCGGATGAGCCGGTCCGTCGGTTCAGGCTGCTGACGCTGCAGTCACTGGCTATCGGATTGATGGATTCAGCCGTCAACCTGCGCTACGAGACTGGCCTCCGCCCCGAGCCCAAGCGTTGGCCCGAGTGGATCAACCGCCAGAAGGTGCGCATCGAGCACGGTCTGGATGACATGGAGCGCAACTGGGCCACCGAACTGTCATCGGTCAACTGCGGGTCCATTGCCACGGCTTGCCTGCTGGGCTACCTCGACTTCCGCTATGCCGACATGGGCTGGCGCAATGGCCGCGACAAGCTGGCGATGTTCTATGAAACGTTCGCCAGGCGCGACTCGATGCAGGCGACCACGCCGCCGGCCTAGTACTGCATCAGTTTGCCCACTGGCATTGAGCCGCACGATGGCGCACATATCGGGCCATGGAACCTAACCCTTCACCTGATGTCATCGTGGCCGGCGCAGGCCCGGCCGGGCTTGCCGCTGCGAGCCTGCTGGCACAGGCCGGCGCAAACGTGGCGCTGGTTGCACCGGGCGTTGAGGCGCCGCCTCAAACCTCAGACGCAATCCGGCGCACCGTGGCCCTGATGCAGCCTGCCATCCGCCTGCTGGAGACAATCGGCGTGTGGACCAACGAGTTGAAGTGCAACTCTGCGCCGCTGGAAACGCTGCGGCTGGTCGACGACACCGGTTCGGTGTTCTCGGCCCCCACGATCAACTTCTCCTGCCGCGAACTGGGCGAAGAGCCGTTCGGCTGGAACATCCCGCTCGACCGGCTGGTCGCAGCACTGCATGGCGCAGTAGTGGCCGCCGGCGTCAAGCTGACAGGCGGCAGCGCAACCGGCTGGCGAATGCACGCCGGCAAGGCGCACGTCACGCTTGATACCGGCGAGACACTATCTGCGCCCGTGGCCATTGCCGCTGACGGACGCCAGTCGGTGCTGCGCGCAGGTGCCGGCATAACCACCACCCAGTGGCATTACAAGCAGTCGGCTCTGGCCCTGAGTTTCAGCCATTCGACGCCACACAGGGGTGTGTCGATCGAGTTTCACAAGTCCTCCGGTCCGTTCACCACGGTGCCGCTGCCAGGCGAACGGTCGAGCTTGGTGTGGCTGGTCAGGCCACAGGATGTGGGCGGCATTCTGGCTCTGGGACCTGACGATCTGGCCGCGCGTCTTCAGCTGGAAATGCACGGCGAACTGGGCCTCATCACCGATGTCTCCACGCCTGCCGTGATCCCGATGCAGGGGCTGACCGCACGCACCTTCGCCGCCGGTCGGCTGATGCTGGTGGGCGAAGCCGCTCATGTGGTGCCGCCCATCGGTGCGCAAGGACTCAACATGAGCCTTCGCGATTCGGCCTTTGCCGCAGAGGGGATCACCGATGCGATCCGGTTCGGCGACGACCCCGGCAGCGAAAAGCTGATGGCACAGTATGATACCCGCCGCCGCGCCGACGTGGTGCCGCGCCAGGCCGTCATCGACACGATGAACCGCTCGCTGATGTCGGAGTTCTTCCCGCTGCACGCGGCGCGCGCTGCCGGCATGAGCCTGCTGCAGCACATACCGCCGTTGCGCAAGCGGGTGATGCTGGAAGGGCTCAATCCGTCCGGTCCGCTGCCGCGCGCCATGCGGGGGTGACGTCCGGACCGTGGTTCACTGGCCGGGAACTGGTGTGTAGCTCACTAGCGGCTGGCGGGTGATCAACCTGCCCCACTTGCTGTTGTAAGGGTGAACCAGGTCGGTCCGGCCGGTGCCGCTCATCAGCGTGCGCTGCTCGTTGTGCCAGCGGAAGATACCGCCCGACAGGTTGGCGACCCCCGTGGCCCCGGCTGCCGCCAGTCGCGCACCGACCCGTTGCGCCATGTCAGACGAGCGCACCCCCACTGAACAATAGAACAGCACCTGTTTGCCGGCCACCTTCTCGCCGAACTCACGCATGAACTCGTCCGGGTCCATGTCCGGATCAGCCCGCAGCGCACCCGGCAGGTGGCTGACGGCGAACTCGTCTTCCTCGCGAACATCGATCAGCAGGACGTTGCCTCCGGGCGATCCACCGGCAACGGCATCCGGAAGTACGTGCTGAACCGAGGGATAATCCTCCGCAACGTTCCGCTCGACCTTGTCCAGCGAAAACGCCTGCACAGGTACGCTGGCGCCTACGGTTGCGGCTGCAGTCAGCGCCAATGCTGCAACGAGTGCCCGCCGTGTCGGCATGGTCGTTACCTCGTTCGAGGGTTGAACTAGCGCAACAGTTAGCGCGCCAGCACCAGCGCGGCCACTGACAATACCGTGCGCAGTTCGTGAGCTACTTCGTCCCGCCCAGCAGCATGTCGTTGTGCGCGCCAAGCGCTGGTGCGGATTTGTCTGCCGCTACCTCACCGCGAAACTGCGGCGCAACGGAAACCGGCGCCGCGGGCAGCGTGTCGCCTGCCTCGTTGATCAGCGTGTGGTCGAAAACGCCACGATCATGGAAACTCAGGTCGCGCATCGCCTCAGCCAACGTGCGAACGATGGAACAGCAGCAATCAGCCTGTGCCAGGATGGGCTGCCAGTGGTTAGCGTCATGTTCGGAAATCAACGCGCGCACCGCGTCGGTGGTGGCGGCCGGGTCTGCGGCGTCATCGCGGAAGGTCATGGCCAGACCGATGGCATCGCAGAAACTTTCCCAGAACTTCTGCTCCAGCGCGGCCACGGCCACGTGGCGTCCGTCCGCCGTTGCATAAATCTTGTAGCGCGGCGACCCTCCGGTCAGTTGCGCATCACCGTTGCCGGGCCACGAGCCGGCAACCAGTCCCTGCCCGATCGCCCACCACATCAGCATGAACATGTTGTCTGTCATGGCGATGTCGATGTGGGTGCCCTCGCCGGTCTTGTTGCGCTGGAGCAGTGCCAGGAGGATGTTCACCACGGCCGGATAGCTGCCGCCGGCAATGTCTGCAGCCAGCAATGGCGGCACGGTGGGGTTCGCGACCGGCCCCATGGCCAGCGCCAGCAGACCGGCATCGCCGATGTAGTTGAGGTCGTGGCCCGCCTTCAGCGCATTGGCGCCCGACTGGCCGTATCCGGTGATCGAGCAATAGATGATGCCCGGATTGATCAGGCGGACAGCCTCGTAGTGAAGGCCCAACCGCTCCATCACGCCGGGACGGAATTGCTCGACGATCACATCCGCCTCGGCAATCAGCGGGAGCAGGAATTCCAGGTGCCTGTCGGACTTGAGATCCAGCGCCAGCGACAGCTTGCCCCGGTTGAGCAAAGCGAAGTTGACCGACTCACGACCCCACTTCGGCTCGTACTGGCGCATTTCCTCGCCATCGCCGGGCCGTTCGATCTTGACGACATCGGCTCCGGCCTCTGCCAGAAAAAGCGTGGCGAGCGGCCCTGGCAGCAGGGTCGAGAAGTCGAGAACCTTGATCCCGCTCAGGGGCTGAACGGTGTTTGAGTCTGTCATTGCGGGCCGGTGATTGGTCTGGTCGAGGTGGTATTTGTTTCGTGTAACTGCCAACGCCGCTTCGTGCAACATTGCGAATGAAGATTGCCCGGCGGAACTCGCTCCCCTATGGATATTGCAACGCAGCAATAACTCAGGGGTACAGGGTCATGAAACTTCCAAGCCAGTTCTACAAGCCACTCGCCATTGGCGCACCCGAGCCGATGCGCGAGGTGCCGGTCAAGCTGGAACGGATGATCCACTTCCTGCCGCCGCACGTGGAAAAGATGCGCGCCAAGGTGCCGGACCTGATCTCGCAGGTCGACGTCGTGCTGGGCAACCTGGAAGACGCCATTCCCGCCGACGCAAAGGAAGCCGCCCGCGATGGCTTCATCGAGATGGCGCTGGCGCACGACTATGGCCAGACCGGGCTGTGGACCCGCATCAACTGCCTAAACAGCCCGTGGGCGCTGGACGACATCACCCGCATCGTGCTGGAAGCCGGCCACAAGCTGGACGTGATGATGCTGCCCAAGGTCGAAGGCGTGTGGGACATCCATTACCTCGACCAGCTTCTGGCCCAGTTGGAGGCGCGAGCCGGCGTGAAGAAGCCGATCATGATTCATGCAATCCTGGAAACCGCGCAAGGCGTCAAGAACGTCGGGGAGATTGCCGCCGCTTCCCCCCGCATGCACGGCATGTCACTCGGTCCGGCAGACCTCGCCGCTTCACGCGGCATGAAAACCACCCGCGTGGGTGGGGGCCACCCGGCCTATGGCGTTCTGGCCGACCAGGGCGGCCACGGTGCCAGCGGCAATGCCGCACGGGCGTTCTTCCAGCAGGACTTGTGGCACTACACCGTCGCCAAAATGGTCGATGCCTGCCAAAGCAACGGCATCAAGGCATTCTACGGTCCTTTCGGTGATTTCTCGGACCCCGCCGCGTGCGAATCGCAATTCCGCAACGCCTTCCTGCAAGGCTGCCTCGGTGCCTGGTCGCTGCACCCGACGCAGGTCGAGATCGCCAAGCGGGTGTTCTCGCCCGATGTCGAGGAAGTGCGCTTTGCTCTGCGCATTCTCGACGCCATGCCGGACGGCACGGGCGCGGTGATGATCGACGGCAAGATGCAGGACGACGCGACCTGGAAACAGGCCAAGGTGATCGCCGACCTGGCGCGGCTCGTCGCTGCGAAAGACCCAGCCAAGGCAGCGGAATACGGCCTTAACTGACCTTCATTCCGCAATAATTGTTAACAGGGCAGCTTGAACATCGCCGCATTTGGATGCATCTATTGTCATATGGCTACGATCAACAGACAGGCACGATTCGGCATTGGGCAAGTGGTGAAGCACCGCAAGTTCCCTTTCCGTGGTGTTATTTTTGATGTCGATCCGACATTCAA
Source organism: uncultured Anderseniella sp. (assembly GCA_964390445.1). Lineage (GTDB taxonomy): Bacteria > Pseudomonadota > Alphaproteobacteria > Rhizobiales > Aestuariivirgaceae > Anderseniella. The sequence goes on along the minus strand of CAYMJJ010000005.1, from coordinate 41,164 downwards.
CAACACCGAGGAATGGTGGGAATCCATCCCCGAGGAAATGCGCCCGTCAAAGGATCAGCCATTCTATCACCTGCTCGCGGAAAACGAGGAAACCGAATACATCGCCTATGTTTCCGAGCAGAACCTGCTGGTCGATGACGTCAACAGCCCGGTGCGCCATCCGCAGATCCCGGAGTTTTTCGAGACCTATGATCCCGACCGGCATACCTACCTGCCGCGCGGCAACGCGGCTCATTGAGCAAACGCCGGTCCAGGGCCACCACAGCGGGCAATCGCACGCTCGATTTTACCGCCGAATCCCGGTCTAGATGCAACCCATGATCACTGCTGCGAGAATACTGGCTTCGATGCTGGCTGCCATGACCCTTTGGCTGGGCGGGCCTGCCGCTGCCGAGCCTCGCCATGCCATTGCCATGCAGGGCGAACCTGCCCTGGCCGACGGCTATACGCACTTTCCCTATGTAAATCCGGACGCTCCCAAGGGTGGCGCCTATCGCGAGGCGCTGATCGGCAGTTTCGACAGCGTCAACCCTTTCATCATTCGCGGCCAGCCGGTCTGGAACGCACGCGAGCTGGTGTTCGAAAGCCTGATGTGGCGCTCGAAGGACGAAGCTTTCACGCTGTACGGCCACATTGCCGAAACCATCGATGTCAATGATGACCGCACCGAGGTGACGTTCCGGCTGAACCCGGCGGCGAAATTCTCCGATGGTGAGCCGATCCAGGCAGACGACGTGGTGTTTTCGCTGGAAACCCTGCGGGAAAAGGGCCGGCCCAACCACCGCACCTACTATGCCAAGGTCACAAGCATCGAAACGCCGGATGAGCACACCGTTCACATGAAGCTGGAACCGGGCGACCGGGAACTGGTGCTCATTCTCGGGCTGATGCCGGTGCTGCCGAAGCATTTTTTCGAAACCCGCGAGTTTGAACAGACTTCGCTGGACAAGCTGGTCGGGTCCGGCCCCTACGTTTTCGACACCATCGACTCTGGCGATCACATCATTTTCCGACGCAACCCGGAGTATTGGGCCAGGGACCTGCCGCAGGCAAAAGGCCATTACAACTACGACACCATTCGCTACGACTATTACCGGGACATGCAAAGCGCGTTTGAAGCGTTCAAGACCGGCGAGGCGCTGTTGCGGTTTGAATCCGATGCCTCGCGCTGGGCCGTCGGATATGCCGACCTTGATGGCAAGCCGGTGACGCTCGATCAGGTCAAGGTGGGCTTGCCCAACCCGGCCTGGTCGCTGGTGTTCAATACCCGCCGCGAGATTTTTGCCGACAAGCGCGTGCGCGAAGCGCTGATCCATACGTTCGATTTCAAGTGGATCAACGACAACCTGTTCCACTCGAAGATGGAGCGCACCGAAGGGTTTTTCTCCGGCTCGTACCTCAGCGCCATTGGCACGCCAGCCACCGAGAACGAACGCGCGATGCTTGAAAAGGCCGGTGCGGACATCCGCCCGTCGATCCTGGACGGCAGCTACCGGTTGCCCCAGTCTGATGGCTCCGGGCGTGATCGAAAGCACCTTCGCAAGGCATTGTCCTTGCTCAATGAAGCGGGTTGGAAAGCGGCCAATGGATCGCTGCAGAACGCGCAAGGCCAGCCGCTTGCCTTCACCATCGTCGTGGTAAGCCGCCAGCAGGAGCGGATCGCGCTGGCCTGGCAGCGGATGCTGCAGGTAATCGGTGTCTCGATGGATATCCGCCAGATCGACTCGGCGCAGTTCCAGCGCCGCCTGAACAGCTATGATTTCGACATGATCCCGTTCACCTGGAGCAATTCGCTGTCTCCCGGCAACGAGCAGGATTTCTACTGGGGCAGCCAGGGCCGCAGCCAGGAAGGCACGCGGAACTACATGGGGGCGAATGACCCGGCCATTGATGCAATGATCAAGGCAATGCTGTCGGCCCGTGACAAGGCCACCTATGACGACGCGGTGCATGCGCTGGACCGACTGCTGCTGGAAGGTCATTACGCGTTGCAATTGTTCCATGCGCCAGGCCAGTGGGTGGCGCGCTGGAACCAAGTTCAGCACCCTGCCCGAACTTCACTGTACGGGTTCCGCCCGGAAACAGGCTGGATTGCCAGGCCATGACCGCGGGGTTTACGGGCGAACTGCCACCTGAGCGGTTGAACCTGGCCCGCTACTGTATTGCTGCGTCTGCGCGGCGGTCACCGCACAAGGTGGCGCTGAGCATTGCCGATGGCGAGACCATCCACCACCTCACCTACGCCGAGATCGAAGACACGGTACTGCGGCTGGCAAGTGCGTTCACCTTGCTGAAAGTACCCGCAGGTGAACGAGTGTTCATCCGTATGGGGAACAGTTTCGATTATGCGGCGGTGTTCTTTGCCGCCAATGCCGCCGGCATGGTGCCGATACCGGCGTCGTCCATGCTGTCGGCTGCCGAGGTCGAGTACATGATCGCCGACAGTGGCGCATCAGTTGTGGTGCACGACGGCAAGCTGGACCTGCCGGAACTCGATGCCTCGATCAAGCTGATCGGCCCCGGTGACCTCAAGGCCTTCAAGACCGGCCCGCGCGGCACATGGTCCGATACCGCCGCCAAGCAAGCGGGTTACATGGTCTACACATCAGGCACCTCCGGCACGCCGAAGGGCGTGCTGCATGCCCAACGCGCTGTATGGGGACGCCGTCCGATGTACGAAGGCTGGTACGGCATGACCAGCGAAGACGTTTTGCTGCACACCGGGGCCTTCAACTGGACCTACACGCTGGGCACCGGCCTGTTTGACCCGTGGGCCAATGGGGCCTCGTCCATCGTCTATACCGGGCCGCGCGAGCGCACCATCTGGCTCAAGCTGATCAAGCAGTTGCAACCAACCATCCTTGCATCTGTGCCGGCGCTGTATCGCCAGCTGTTGGCCGATGGTGGCCTCTCACCCGGCGCCATGGGACGGCTGCGCCATGGTCTTACGGCAGGCGAGGCCTGCCCCATAGCCTTGATGGAGGAATGGCAGTCAGCCACCGGGATACCACTGTATGAAGCACTCGGCATGAGCGAGATCTCGACTTACGTCTCGTCCTCGCCATCTGTGCCCACAAGGCCCGGCAGCCCCGGCAAACCGCAGGCCGGCCGCAGCGTGGCAATCCTGAACGTAAAATCAGGCGAAACCCCGCTGCTGCCCGGCGAGACCGGCCTGATCGCCGTGCACCGGTCGGACCCGGGCATGATGCTGGGGTACTGGGGCAAGCCGGAAGAAGACCACGAGGTCTATCGCGGTGACTGGTTCGTCGGTGGTGATCTTGGCCACTTCGACGATGACGGTTATTTCTGGTACGAAGGCCGCAATGATGACGTGATGACATCGTTTGGTTATCGCATCTCGCCGCTTGAGGTTGAAAACGCGCTGATGCGCCACCCGGCGGTGCAGCAGGCAGGCGTCACCGAGGTGGAAATCAACCCCGGCATGAGGTTGGTCACCGCGTTCATCGTGAAGCGGCCTGACCGAACTGTGAACGAGGCGGAGCTGCTGGAGTTTGCTGGCGGTTCGCTGGCACGCTACAAGGTGCCGAAGCAGGTGTTCTTCTGCGAGGCCCTGCCCCAGACACCGAATGGCAAGATCATGCGCAAGTCGCTTGCCAGCCTGCTGAAACAGCGCAAGGACCACGCCAATGACAGATGAACCTCAGGCACCCGCAATCGAACCGATTGAGATCGACGTGATTTCGGACGTGATGTGCCCGTGGTGCTACATCGGCAAGCGGCGGCTGGAAAAAGCGCTGGCCATGCTGCCGGATATTGCGGTCGACATCCGCTGGCGTCCGTTCCAGCTGGACCACACGATCCCGGAACACGGCATGGACCGCCAGGACTACCTGCGCAACAAGTTTGGCTCCGATGCAGGCGCGGAGCAGATCTACCAGCCGGTGCGCGACGCCGGAAAGGCCGAAGACATTGCCTTCGACTTCGACGCGATCAAGGTGGCCCCCAACACGCTGAATGCCCATCGCGTCATCCGCTGGGCCATGGCGGAAGGTGTTCAGGATGCCGCCGTCGAGCGGCTGTTCCAGCTGTATTTCCTCAAAGGTGCAGACCTGACCGACAAGCAGGTGCTGGCAGATGCCGCCGTGGAGGCAGGCGTTGACAGGGCCGTGGTCGAACATCTGCTGGCTGGCGACACCGACAAGGCCGAAACCCAGGCCGAGATCGCGCAGATCCAGCGCATGGGCGTGACCGGCGTGCCGGCTTTTATCGTTGGCAACCGGTTTGCCGTGATGGGCGCGAGAGAGCCGGAAGTGATTGCCCAGGCCATCCAGGAAGTGGCCCGCGAGCGCGCCCTGCCCGCCGGCAACGCCTGATCTCTATTTGCCGCGCTACTTGCGACCGAGCCGCTTTGCGTTGGCTTTGGTGCGCTTGCTGTAGGGCTTGAGCAGCGCGGACGCCAGTTGCTCCGTGCTCGTCTTGCGCCGGTTCACCGACTTCACCACCGAAACCGCGGCTTCGCCTGCGGCAAGCTGCTTTTCCGCCACCATGGCGTAAATCTCGCTTGGCTTGAGCTTGCCGTTGGCACCCTGCATCGAGCGATGCAGGATGTTGATGCCGGCATTGCCCAGCATCTGCTGCTGGTTCAGCCACAATTGCCATATCGCGAACGGGTTCATCATGAGTTGAAGATGCGCTTCAACCACAACGGAATTATGTCACGTTCGCGAGCTTCACCAGTGTCTGCATCAATTGCCGCGTGCCGGCCAGCCGGTCTGCCGGGGTTTCCCAGTCGCGTATCATGACGAGTTTCATGTCCGGCCTGATCTTGGCGCGGCTGCCCTGGTCGTTGATCCACTGCACAAGCGCCTCGGGGTTGGGGAATTTCCCATCCCGGAAGGTGAACACGGCGCCCTTGGGACCAGCATCAATGCTGGACACATTGGCGATCCGGCAGAGCAGCTTGATCGACACGATGTCGATCAGGTGTGTGACCTCTTCCGGCAAGCGGCCAAACCGGTCCTGCAGCTCGGCGGCAAAGCCATCGAGGTCTTCCTGCGTTGGCAGATCGGCAAGGCGACGGTAGACACCCAGGCGCACCTGAAGGTCGGGGATGTACTCTTCCGGCAGCAGCACCGAAGTGCCGACGTTGATCTGCGGGGACCATTGCCCGTCGCTCTCGATCTCAAGGTCGCCGGAGCGCAGCGAGGCAACCGCCTCCTCCAGCATGTGCTGGTACAGCTCGAAACCAACCTCTCGGATATGGCCGGATTGTTCCTCGCCCAGCAGGTTGCCGCCGCCGCGAATATCAAGGTCGTGGCTTGCCAGGCTGAAGCCGGCACCCAGTGAATCGAGCGATTGCAATACCTTCAGGCGTTTCTCGGCAGGCGCCGTCATCGGCTTGTTGGCCGGCACCGTGAACAGTGCATAGGCGCGCTGCTTGGACCGCCCCACCCGGCCACGGATCTGGTACAGCTGCGCCAGGCCGAACATGTCGGCCCGGTGTACGATCAGCGTGTTGGCTGTCGGGATATCGAGCCCGGACTCGATGATGGTGGTGGCCAGCAGTACGTCGTACCGGCGGTCATAAAAGCCGTTCATGATGTCGTCAAGCTCGGTCGGCGGCATGCGCCCGTGCGCCACCGCCACCTTCACCTCAGGCACCTGTTCGCGCAGAAACGTGCTGATCTCGTCAAGGTCTGAAATGCGCGGCGCAACGTAGAAGCTCTGCCCGCCCCGGTACAGCTCGCGCAACAGGGTTTCTCGGATGATCACCGGATCGAACGGCGAGATGTAGGTACGCACGGCCAGCCGGTCGAGCGGCGGCGTGGTGATCAGCGACAGCTCGCGCACCCCCGACAGCGCCAGTTGCAGCGTGCGCGGAATGGGCGTGGCGGTCAGCGTCAGCACGTGCACGTTGGCGCGCAGTTCCTTCAGCTTCTCCTTGTGCTTGACGCCAAAGTGCTGCTCTTCGTCGATCACCAGCAAGCCGAGGTCACGGAACTTGACGTCGTTGGCCAGCAGAGCGTGGGTGCCGATGATGATGTCCACATCGCCGCTCTCCAGACCCTTCTTGGCTTCGTTGAGATCCTTGCGGCCGACCAGCCGTGATGCCTGCTCGATGCGCACCGGCAGGCCCTTGAAGCGGGCCGAAAACGTGGCAAAGTGCTGCCGCGCCAGCAGCGTTGTCGGCACCACCACGGCAACCTGCTTGCCGGCCATCACGGTAACGAAGGCCGATCGCAGCGCCACTTCGGTCTTGCCAAAACCCACGTCGCCGCAGATCAGCCGGTCCATAGGCCGTCCGCGCGCGAGATCGCCCAGCACTGCGTCGATGGCGGTCAACTGGTCCTCGGTTTCCTCGTACGGGAAGCGCGAGGCGAACTCGTCGTAGATGCCGTCCGGCAGCGAGATCACATCAGCCTCGCGCAGTTCGCGCTGGGCGGCGGTCTTGATCAGCTGGTTGGCGATTTCGCGGACCCGCTCCTTGAGGCGGGCCTTGCGGGCCTGCCAGGCAACGCCACCCAGCTTGTCCAGGTTGACGCCGGCCTCCTCGGAGCCGAACCGGGACAGCAGGTCGATGTTTTCCACCGGGAGGAACAGCCGGTCGCCGCCATGATAGCTCAGGTGCAGGCAGTCATGCGGTGCGCCCTGAACCTCCACAACCTTCAGGCCTTCAAACCGCCCGATGCCATGATCGACATGAACTACCAGGTCACCCGGCGACAGCGAGGCAAGCTCGGAAATGAAATCACTGGCCTTGCGCTGGCGCTTTGAGCGCCGCACCAGCCTGTCGCCCAGGATGTCCTGCTCGGCGATGATGGCGAGGTCATCGGTCTCGAAACCGGTTTCCAGCCCCAGGATGACCACAGACACCATGTCGCGAGAGCGCTTCAGCGCCTCGGGGCCGTCCTTGGCGGTAACCACGAGGCCCAGGTCGTGATCCTTGAGGATCCCTTGCAGCCGGTCGCGCGAGCCTTCGCTCCAGGCAGCCAGCACCACCCGCTTGCGCGCCTTCTGCAGCGCGCGCACATGGTCAACCACGGCTTCGTAGACATTTCGGCCGGCCTCGGCCCGTTCTGCGGCAAAGCTGCGGCCCTGCCGCCCGCCTGCCGAAACGATGCGCAAACTTCCACCTGCTGCAGCCTCAAACGGCGTCAGCGATACCAGCGGATACCCGGCAACGGCATCCGGCCATTCATCGCCGGTCAGGTACATGCGCTCCGGCGGCAGCGGCTTGTAAACGGGCGCACCAAACGTGTCCTTGGACAGTGCCTCCTTTCGCGCGTCATGGTATTCGGCGACCTGCGTCTTGCGCGCATCCATCGACTCGTCGGCAAGGTGATCGAGCGACACCACGCAATCGCCGGTATAGTCGAAGATGGTTTCGAGCTTGTCGTAGAATAGTGGCAACCAGTGCTCCATGCCCTGGTAGCGCCTGCCCGCCGTCACTGCCTCATAGACCGCATCATGCATGCCGGAGCCGGGAAATGCTGCCGTGAAGCCGGTGCGGAAGGTCGAGATGGTTTCAGGTGTCAGCAACACTTCGCTGGCCGCATCCAGCTTCAGGCCCTTGAGGTGGGCCGTGGTGCGCTGGGATTGCGGGTCGAAACTGCGCAAGGACTCCAGCGTGTCGCCGAAGAAGTCCAGCCGAACCGGCTGTTCGCTGCCGGGCGGGAAGATGTCGATGATACCGCCCCGAATGGCATAATCGCCGGGGTCAACCACCGTACCGGTGCGTGAAAACCCGTTCTTGACCAGGTAGTCCTGCAACACCGCCGTATCGACAATGGTGCCGGTTGCAGCGGAAAAACTGGCATTGCGGATCACCTCGCGCGGCGGCACCCGCTGCAACACCGCATTTGCCGTCGCCAGCACCACGCACGGGCGCTTGAAATCACCATTGGCCAGCCGCGTCAGCGCGTTCAACCGGCGAGACAGTATTTCCGCTGCCGGCGACACGCGATCGTAAGGCAGACAATCCCAGGCCGGAAACGAGATGATTTCCACGTCCGGGTGAAAAAACGAGATCGCCTCGGCCAGCATTGCCGCGCGCTGGTCATCGCGGGCGACGTGCAACAGCGGGCGTTTGCCCGCCGCACGGGCCAACTCACCGGCAATCATGCCGTCAAGCCCCTCCGGCGCGCCGGAAACGATGGTCTTGCCGGGCTTCGCCACGGCGTTCTTGAGGTCGTCAGGCGTCACTCAGGGATTTCCAAAAAATGTTTCATCAAAGCGGGTTGCGAGCATTTGCTGCAGTAACGGCGAATCAGCTTCCGGCGGTACCGGCAAGGCGCCGGTCATCCACGCCATCAGGTCCTGGTCAGGAATGTCGAGAATGCGTTCAAGCTCGGCAAGTTCCGCGTCCGTCGCGCTGGCTGCCCGCTTACGGGCAAACGTGCCCACGACATAATCCATCTCGCGGATGCCGCGATGGGTCGCGCGCCAGATGATCCGTTTGCGCCGGGGGTCGAGGGATTGCGTCACGTAAAATCCGTTGAAGTTGTGCACCGGCCGATTTGAACTCGCACGGCCAGCCGGTTTATGAAAGAACCATACGCGAAACGCAACCGGGCTGGCGGTCTGTCCGGCCGTATTCGCCACATCGGAAAGTGCGGACTGCCTGATGCGACCGGAAATCCTCAACCGCTACTTCGCTGCAGCCAGCCGGTTGAAGGGAATTGGTGCGAAGGTCGAAAAACTGCTGTCGCCACTGGTGCGCTCCCAGTCGGCTGACCCGAATGCAGCCCAGATGCCGGCAAGGCTGGTCGACCTGCTGTTTCACCTGCCATCCGGCGTGATTGACCGTCGCAATCGCCCCGCCATAGCGCAGTTGCCGCAAAGCGGCATCGTCACCATCGAGGCCACCATAGGCCAGCATCGCCCGCCGCCGCGTCAAAACAGACGCGTGCCCTACCGGGTCGAGGTGTTCGATGACACCGGCAACCTGCCCCTGGTGTACTTTCATTCGCATGGGCCTTACCTGGAAAAGCTGTTGCCGGAAGGCGAGACACGCTACATCTCCGGCAAGATCGAGTGGTATGGCGGCGCACCGCAGATCGTACATCCTGACCATGTCCTGACCGCAGAGCAGTTTGCCGGCATGCCGCTGCTGGAACCGGTCTATCCACTCACCGCCGGCATTTCCGGCAAGATGCTGGGCAAGGCGATCCGCGAAGCGCTTGATGATGTGCCCAGGCTGGAGGAATGGCAGGACCGGCACTGGCTGGCCCAGCAAAAGCTGCCGGCGTTTCACCACGCGTTGCAGCAACTTCACGTGCCTGAAACCGCAGACGTGCTCGACCCGCACATGCCCGCCCGCCGCCGCCTTGCCTATGACGAACTGCTGGCCAACCAACTTGCATTGGCGCTGGTGCGCCGGCACATGAAGCGCGCGGCAGGGCGATCACTGAAGGGTGACCGCTCCCGGCATGACGCCATCGTCAACGCCTTGCCGTTTTCGCTGACGCCCGCCCAGCTTGAGGCCGTGGCCGAGATCACCGCAGACATGGCGGCACCTGCTCGCATGTTGCGGCTGCTGCAAGGCGATGTCGGCTCGGGCAAGACGGTCGTCGGATTGCTGGCGATGGCCGCAGCGGCGGAAGCCGGCACGCAATCTGCCCTCATGGTGCCGACCGACATCCTGGCGCGCCAGCACATTGCCACCATTGCACCCCTTGCGCAGGCGGCAGGGCTCACCGCCGACGTGCTGACAGGCCGCGACAAGGGGCTGGCACGCGAGGAGAAACTGGCAAGGCTTGCCAGTGGTGAAATTGACATCCTGATCGGCACCCATGCGCTGTTCCAGGAAGGCGTGGAGTTCAAGGATCTGGGACTCGTCATCATTGATGAACAGCATCGTTTCGGTGTGCACCAGCGCCTTGCCCTGCAGTCCAAGGCAGGCCGAGCCAGTGACCTGCTGGTAATGACGGCAACGCCGATACCGCGCACGCTGGCGTTGACCGCCTATGGCGACATGGACGTCAGCCGCCTTGTCGGCAAACCAGCCGGGCGCCAGCCGGTAGAAACCCGCGTCATGCCGCTGGACCGGCTTGCGGACGTGATAAGCGGGTTGTCGCGCGCAGTTGAGGCTGGCAAGCGCGCCTATTGGGTATGTCCGCTGGTCGAGGAAAGCGATCTGGTCAACTCAACCGCTGCCGAAGCCAGGTATGCCGCGCTGAAACAGGTTTTCGGCAACAAGGCCGGCCTTGTACATGGGCGCATGAAACCGGCCGAAAAAGATGCGGTAATGACCGCCTTCAAGGCTGGCGACCTCTCGGTGCTGGTGGCAACGACGGTCATCGAGGTGGGCGTCGACGTGCCCGAGGCCACCATCATGATCATCGAGAACGCCGAACGCTTCGGCCTTGCGCAGTTGCACCAATTGCGTGGCCGGGTTGGCCGGGGCAGCGGTGCATCAAGCTGCCTGCTGCTGTATGACGGCGTGCCGGGCGAAACCGCAGCGGCGCGGCTGAAGATCATGCGCGAGACCGAAGACGGGTTCATGATCGCCGAGGAAGACTTGAGGTTGCGCGGGTCCGGCGAAGTACTGGGCACGCGCCAGTCCGGCATGGCGTGGTTCCGGCTGGCGAGCCTTGCCGATCACGCAGACCTGCTTCAGGTGGCCCGCGACGATGCCCGGCTGATGCTCGAAACAGATGCAGGCCTGAAGACCCAGCGCGGCGAAGCCCTGCGCACCCTGCTCTACCTGTTCGAGCGTGATGACGCCATCAGGCTGCTGTCTGCTGGCTGATGGCTCAGCCCTTCCGTTTTCTGGCGGGAGGGGTCGAGACCTTCCGGGTATTGCCGGTCACGGGCTTGCGTCTGGCTTGCTGTTCGAGTGCGGCTTCACTGCTGGTAAGTATCGAAATGGTGTCGTCTTCTTTTGCAATCGTTGCCCCTGCCTCGCGCAGTTGCTGGGGCGTAACCAGGCCTGCTGAAATGACCAGCTTGGCAGCTTCTTCAACCGTGATGTCGAGGATCGTGACCTGTTTCGTTTCAACGAAGAACAGGAACCCCGAGGTAGGGTTGGGCGTGGTGGGCATGAACGCCGAGTAGAAGCGCTGGCCCGGGGCCATGCCGATCTCGGCCGAGTCAAGCTCGCGGGCAATAAACACCACAACATTAACGCCGGGTCGCGGATAGCCGATGACACCAACGGAACTGAAGTTGCCCGAACCGGACGACAGCGCCGTCTCGAAGATCTGCTTCACGCCCTTGTACACAGATCGCACAACCGGCATCCGGTCCAGCGTGCGTTCGCCAAAGTTGATCAGCGTCTTGCCGACCAGGTTGGCAGCCAGCGCGCCGATGACGGTGATTACGAACAAGGCCACCACGAGCCCAACGCCCGGCACCGGAAAAGGCAAGTAATTGTCTGGATTATAGACGCTGGGGATAAACGGCTTGATCCAACCGTCGATCAGCGACACGAACCACCATACCAGCCAGATGGTGATGGCGATGGGGGCGGCGACAACGATGCCGGTCAGGAAATAGGTGCGCAGTCGGCCAAGCATCAGTTCACGAAAAACCCGGAAATCGCGGTTGAAACGGTTGCCGGGGATCGTTAGAGCGCCGGTCAGCGACTGCCATAGCACGGCACCGGATTGACTGCTACAAGACAATCAAATGGTCAGTGCACTCAATATGCCTCGGCGCCACGCCCACACCGGTCCCGAATGAAAAACCTTGCCCTGAAAGCGGCTGGCAGTGTCTTCGTGGCGTTGGGTGTCATCGGCATCTTTCTGCCGTTGCTGCCCACCACGCCCTTCCTTTTGCTGGCCGCAGCCTGCTTTGCGCGTTCATCACCGGCGTTTCATCACTGGCTGGTCGAGCACCGGGTGCTCGGGGTGTATGTCCGCGACTGGCAACGTGACCGCTCGGTACCGCTGAAGGCAAAGGTACTCGCCGTTCTGATGATGTCGGCGAGCCTTGCCTGGATGGTCTTTGGAACGAATGCACCCGCCTTCGCGCTATGGATGGCGGGCGCAGTCATGGCCACGGTGGCAGCCTGGCTGGTCAGCCGGCCCACGTCAGGCCATTAGGGTCAGGCCCCATTATTCTGATGGCAATGGCATGAGCCAGCCTGGAAGGCACGCGAACACGGCTTCGACCTGCATCGTCAAAGCTCTCGGTCGCAGTACCACTACGGCCTTCAAGCTATTCCTTGCACGTCATCGCCGTTTTCAGCGCCACTGCCTTCACAATAATGAGTCCTGACCCTAGGAGGCACGGGCAACGAAACAGTTGGTTCCGGCCCGCTTCAATCTGCGGCACAGGTCCGAGGCGTCCTTCTTGCTGTCCAGCTTGTGGACGCGCAAGCGGTAGTAGATGCCCTCCTGACCCAGGTCAGCCTTGATCACGGCAGCCTCGAGGCCTTTGAGAATGCGTTCGTGCTTGTCCTGGATGCGGGTCCAGTTGCTCCATGCACTTTCGGCATCGCGCTGCGACACCAGCTGTACGGTCCAGCCTTCCAGCTTTTGGGATACAGGCTCACTGTCTGGAACTGCGGCCAGATTGACCTGGGTTGGCGCTGGTGCACTGACAGGCTCAATCTGGACGGCTTGCGGTTCGGCGGTCTGCTGCGCCATCGGCACAGGCCCCACGTCTGCAACAGAGATTGCCTCTGGCCTGGCAGGCAACGGCTTGACCGGCGCGGTCATGTTGCTGGCAACATCGAACATTGGCATGGCGACCGGCTTCAGGCCACTCAGCAGTGCCGGCGGTGGTGCCACAGGCTCCTTCTGCCCGGACTTGGCAACACGCAAGGTGGCAGCACTGGTTGACCCCGTCACAAGGTCGTCAGCCATCAGGTTCTGCGCCGGGATAACGGCCAGCTTGATCTGGTTCTCGCTCGGGTTGGCCGGGACATCCACACCCAGGTCGGCCAACCGCTCGCGGGCTTCCTTGAAGTCGGGTTTCAGGCCATAGACCTTGAGGAAAGCAGCGGTTGCCTCATCGCGGTGGCCGAGGTCCATGTAGGTCACGGCCTTGCCATACCAGGTCAGATGCGGATGGCGGTACCCGGCCTGCTCGGCACGGGAGTAATCCATCAGTGCGTACTCGAACTGGCCACTGTCACGCAACACGTTGGCGCGGCTGTAGAAGGCCTCCGACAGGTGCGGATCAAGATACAGTGCGTTAGTGAAATCCTCGACGGCCTCAAAGTTCTGCTTCAGGCGCGCGTGGGCCAGGCCACGGTTGTACAGCGCTGCTGCACGGGTCTTGGCATTGAGCGCATCAAGCTTGATGGCGGATGTGTAATCCTCCAGCGCCTTGTCTTGCCGCGACAGCTTCTGATAGGCCAGCGCCCGGTTCAGCAGTGCACGCGCCCTGTCCTGAACCGGAGTGGAGGCGTTGTCGATAACGTCTGTGTATCCGGCAACGGCCTGTTCTGCCTTGCCGGAAACGAGGTTCGTGTAGGCCTGTTGCATCAGCACGGCCGGGGACTTGGTTTCAGCGGCTGAGACGGCGGTTACAGCTACACCCGTAGCAAGGAACACTGCACTGACAGACGCAATGACAACTGACTGTATCTTCATGCCCCCCAGAATGCTGGAGCATGGTTAAACATTAGCTAAAACTGGAACGAAAATCGTCAGACTGCGTAATTATTCGACGGTGACGGACTTTGCCAGGTTGCGCGGCTGGTCCACGTCGGTGCCCATGAACACCGCAGCATGGTAGGCGAGAAGCTGCATCGGCACGGCATAGATCATCGGCGAGATGAACGGATCCGCCTCGGGGACGGCAATGATCTCGAATGCATCTGCGGCGTGTTCCGCCGCACCCGTCTCGTCGGTCACCAGCACGATCTGGCCGCCGCGGGCTGCCACTTCCTGCATGTTGGAGATGGTTTTCTCGAACAGCTCGTCACGCGGCGCAATGACCACCACCGGCACGTTCTCGTCGATCAGGGCAATCGGCCCGTGCTTGAGTTCGCCGGCGGCATAGCCTTCCGCGTGGATGTAGGAGATTTCCTTCAGCTTCAGCGCTCCCTCCATGGCGATGGGGAAGTTGATGCCCCGGCCGAGGTACAGCACGTCACGGGCGGCTGCGATCTTGCGGGCCACTTCCTCGATGTGGGCTTCCATCGGCTTCATCGACGACATGATGCGCGGCAGGCCCACCAGCGCCTGCACGAGGCGCTGTTCCTCGACAGTGTCGATGGTGCCGCGCGCCTTGGCGGCAGCGATGGCAAGGCAGGCCAGCACGGTCAACTGACAGGTGAATGCCTTGGTCGAGGCGACACCGATTTCCGGGCCGGCATAGGTGCGCACCACGGCCGAGCTTTCACGCGCTATGGTGGATTCCGGCACGTTCACGATAGCCATGACCTTCTGGCCTTGCGACAGGCTGTAGCGCGCGGCAGCCAGCGTATCAGCGGTTTCACCCGACTGCGAGATCACGATGGTGATGCCGTTGGCCTGCAATGGCGCTTCGCGGTAGCGGAACTCCGAAGCGATATCGACCTCGACCGGCAGCCGGGCAATCTTCTCGAACCAGTACTTTGCGGTCAGCCCGGCATAAAACGCGGTTCCGCATGCGGTGATGGTAATCGATGAAACAGTCTTGAAATCGAACGGCAGATCGTCCGGCAGCCGCACCGAGCTGGTGGCAAAGTCGATATACTCGCCAAGCGTGTGGCCGATGACTTCCGGCTGCTCCTCGATTTCCTTGGCCATGAAGTGGCGGTGGTTGCCCTTGTCCACCAGCATGGTCGAGGCTTGCGAAAAGCTGATGGCGCGCTGCACGGGCTGGTCGTTTGCGTCAAACACCTGGGCACCGGCGCGCGAAAGGATCACCCAGTCGCCATCGTCCAGGTAGCTGACCCGGTTGGTGAATGGCGCCAGCGCAACCGCGTCAGAACCGAGGAACATCTTGCCCTCACCATGACCGACGGCGAGCGGTGCGCCCTGGCGTGCGCCGAACATCAGGTCATGCTCGCCCTTGATCAGCACGCCGAGCGAGAAGGCCCCCTGCAACTGCTTCAAGGTGGTGCTGACAGCTACTCGTGGTGACCAGCCGTCAGCCAGCTTCTTGTTGATGAGTTGCGCCACCACTTCCGTATCGGTCTCGGTTTCGAACACCACGCCTTCAGCAATGAGGGCTTCCTTCAGGGAGCGGTAATTCTCGATGATGCCATTGTGCACGATGACAACGTTGCCGGCCTGGTGCGGGTGGGCATTGGTTTCGTTGGGCGCACCATGGGTGGCCCAGCGGGTATGACCGATGCCGGTGGTAGCCGCGCAGCCGTTGCCGGCGACCTTGGCATACAGGTTGTCGAGCTTGCCGGGCGCGCGCGTGCGCCGGATTTCACCGTTCTCGAGTACCGCAATGCCGGCCGAGTCGTAGCCGCGATACTCCAGCCGACGCAGCGCCTCGACCAGCTGCATGGCAACAGGTTCAGTACCCAGTATGCCGATAATTCCGCACATCTTGCGTTATCCCTTTTTGGCCGCTGCCTGTTTCTTGCGGGCACTTTGCGCCTTGTTGTAGCGCGCCGCCCAGCCTTCACGGTTCTCCTGCTGACCGCGCGCTACCGCCAATGCGCCCGGCTCGACATTCCTGGTCACCACGCTGCCGGAGCCGACATATGCGCCGTCACCTATGGATACCGGCGCCACCAGTGCCGAATTGGAGCCGATGAATGCACCTGCCCCGATATTGGTATGGTGCTTGAAAAAGCCGTCGTAATTGCACGTGATGGTGCCTGCCCCGATGTTGGCGCCTTCGCCGACGCGCGCATCACCGACATAACTCAGGTGGTTCACCTTGGCACCTTCCTCAATGGCGGCATTCTTGATCTCGACGAAATTACCGATCTTGACCTTGCTCGCAAGGTTCGTGCCTGGCCGGATGCGAGCATAAGGCCCGAGCTCCACGCCCTCACCGATGACGGCATTCTCGATGTGGCAGAACGAATGAACCACGACATTATTGCCAATGGTGACGTTGTTGCCGATCACCACGTTCGGTTCGATAACAACGTCAGTGCCGATAACCGTATCAACGGACAGAAACACCGTTTCCGGCGCAATCAGCGTTGCACCCTCGGCCATCGCCTTGTCACGGTAGCGCCGTTGGAACTCAGCCTCGACTGCAGCCAGTTCAGCACGCGTGTTGACGCCCTGAACCTCGCTCTCAGGACATGTCACCAACGCGACGCTCTCACCCGCTTCACTGGCAAGTTGCACGATGTCGGTCAGGTAAAACTCGCCCTTAGCGTTGTTGTTGCCGATTCGTGGCAGCAATTGCTTCAGCAGACCTGAGTCGAAAGCCATGACGCCCGAATTGCACAGGGTGATCTCACGTTCTTGCGCCGAGCAATCAGCATGTTCACGGATCGCAGTAACGCAATTGCCGTCTGCCGTTGTCAACAAACGGCCGTAACCTGTTGGATCAGCTGCGTGAAAACCAAGAACAGCCAGCTTCGCGCCACCACCGACGACAGATGTCATCACATTCAATGTCTGCTCGCGCATCAGCGGGTCTGCGCCGAACAGCACCAGCACCGTACCGTTGAAATCCTCTAGAGCAGGCATGGCAACCGAAACCGCATCTGCGGTGCCGCGCGCGGGCGCCTGGATGGCGATCGAGGCCACGGGAACATGCGACTTGATTTCAGCCTCGATGCCGCTGGCGTCATCACCGACGACCGCGACAATGCGTTTGGCACCGATGTCGCGAGCGGCGCATACCACGTGGCCGACTAAAGTACGCCCGCCGGCCTTGTGCAATACCTTCGGGATGGCAGAACGCATGCGCGTGCCCATGCCCGCCGCAAGCACAATGCAAGCAATATCCGACATGTCCCCAAGACCTCGCTACACGCCCCTGTTGTGGCGCGATTCCCGTTGTATCGCCAGCGCCACAATAGACCGCAGTTCTTGAGGATTTATTGCGGACTTTTCAAGGCTGCCACAACGAGGCGTTCAGTGGGCCAGCGGACGGTCCGCCACGCGGTTCAAAAGGATGATCGGCAGCAGCGCGATGGCCACGATGACGAGCGAGCCGGTTGCGGCCTGTGTAAGGCGTTCATCCGAAGCGAGTTGGTAGACCCGCACCGCCAGTGTGTCAAAGTTGAACGGCCGCACGATCAGCGTTGCCGGCAGTTCCTTGAGCACGTCAACGAACACGATTGCTGCCGCCATCAGCATCGAGCGGCGCAATAACGGCATGTGAACCTGGGTGATGACCTGCCTGCGGGTCCGGCCGAGGGTGCGGGCCACATCGTCGATATGCGGTGGAATCCGCCGGAAGCCCGTCTCGATAGCACCATTGGCCACCGCGAGAAACCGCACAAGGTAGGCATAGATCAACGCCAGCATGGAGCCGGAAAACAGCAAGCCGGTCGATACGCCCACCCAGTTGCGCATCTGTGCGTCGAACCAGTTGTCAAATAGACCAAGCGGAATGAGCACCCCGACCGCGATGACTGTGCCGGGAATCGCGTAGCCAAGCGTTGCGAGCCTGACCACGTTGACGCTGAACGTTCCACCACGCCTGATTGCATATCCGGTCAGAAGCGCGCACAGCGTCGTTACGACTGCGGCTGTGCCGGCCAGGAGGAAGCTGTTGCCCGCATAGCCCAGGAAGCGTGATCCCAGAAGTTCGTCCCCCCCGGACAGATGCAGGTTCAGCAGGATCATCACCGGCAGAACGAAGCCCAGCAACACCGGCAGTGCGCAAAGCCCCAGGGCCGCCCAGCCGCGCCAGCCATGCAGCGTTGCGGGCATAGGCTTGGTTTGCCTGCGAGACGTGTCATGAAACGCCCGGCGCGAGCGCGACCATTGCTCCAGCGACACCAGCAGGAACACGAACATCAACAGCGCCGACGCCAGTTGGGCCGCGCCCGTGCGGTCGCCCATGCCGAACCATGTCCGGTAGATCGCGGTGGTGAAGGTCTGGACGCCGAAGTACTGCACTGTGCCAAAGTCGGCCAGGGCTTCCATGAGCGCCAGCGCAACGCCGGCCGCTATGGCAGGGCGGGCCATTGGCAGGGCCACGGTCAGGAACACCTTCCACGGTCCCCTGCCCAGCGTCCTGGCGACGTCCAGCAGCCCGCGCGACTGCTCCATGAAGGCCGTGCGAGCCAGGAAAAAAACATACGGGTAAAGCACCAGAACCAGCATCAGGCTGACGCCCCACAGCGAGTGAACCTCCGGGAACCAGTAGTCGTGCCGGGTCCAGCCCATCATCGAGCGCAGGCCGGTTTGCAGCGGTCCGGCGAACACCAGGAAATCGGTGTAGGCATAGCCGATGATATAGGCTGGCATGGCCAGCGGCAGAAGCAGGATCCACTGCATCTGGCGCGAACCGGGAAACCGGTAGGCTGAGACCAGCCAGGCGCAACCAGTGCCGATCAGGGCCGTGCCTGCACCAACCATGACGATCATGCCGAACGTATTGAGCAGGATATCCGGCAAAACCGTCCGCATCAGGTGACTGATCGAACCCTGACCGGGAGAGAACAGGCTCACCACCACTGCAAGGATGGGCAGCATGACCAGCGCAGCCAGAACCATTGTTGCCAAAAAAACGCCATTGGGGCGGACCATGCGGGTCCACCCCTTCGTAGCCGGCCTAGCAAAAGGCCCGGTTGCGTGGCTGTCTGCCGTCATGCGCGGGCCGTCTCCAGCCAACGCCTTGCGGCAGCGATGCGAGATGTCACTTCCAACCCGCCTTGTCCATGACCTCGACGGCCTTCGCGTTCAGCGCGGCATACTTTTGCGCATCAAGACTATCTTCCTTGAAGCTGCCGAAGGTGTCCAGAGGTGCGGGCAACTTGACACCCTCAACCACGGGATACTCGGCATTGCCGTCCGCGAACATGTGCTGGGCCTCTTCAGAGACGAGGTACTCGAGGAACTTGACCGCACCATCGACATTCTTCGAATGGCGGGCCACGCCGCCGCCGGAGATGTTGACGTGGGCACCGCGGCCATCCTGGTTCGGCCACACGATCTGGACCTTTTCGAAAACTTCCTTGTCTTCCGGCTTGTCCGACTTCGCCAGCCGGCCGAGGTAGTATGTGTTGGACACGCACACGTCGCCCTCACCGGCAGCGACAGCCCTGATCTGGTCGGTGTCGCCGCCCTTGGGTGCGCGCGCCATGTTCGCCACGATGCCCTTGGCCCACTCCAGTGCGGCCTCTTCGCCGTTGGCCTCGATGATCGAACCCATCAGGGACTGGTTGTAGATGTTGGACGACGAACGGATCAGCACCTTGCCCTTCATCGCCGGGTCTGCAAGGCCTTCATAGGTCTGCACGTCTTCAGGCTTCATGCGGTCCTTCGCGATCATCAGCACGCGCGCGCGCTTGGAAAACCCGAACCAGCTTCCATCAGCATGACGCAGATAGGACGGGATTGCCTTGGTGAGTGTTTCCGACGTCACCGGCTGGAAGAGGCCATCCACGTTGGCGCGCTCAAGATTGCCGGCATCCACCGTAATGAACACATCGGCGGGCGAATTGGCACCCTCGGCCTTGAGACGTTCCACGAGTTCTTCTGCCTTGGCCTCGATGCGGTTGATGGTGATGCCGGACTGCTTCGTGAAGTTCGCGTACAGCGCCTCATCGGTGTCGTAGTGGCGTGAACTGTACAGGTTGAGCTCGCTGGCCGCGCGCAGGATGGATGGTGCTGCAAGCAGGCCTGCTGTAGCGGCCGTGGTGGCAAGCAGGCTGCGGCGGGTCATGGACGGAAGACGATGGGTCATGGTGGCTCCTCAGATTTGGCATACCTTTAAACCGACTAAATCAGTCGGAAATAGCTTTGGCAACAAAAAAGCGTCAGCGTGCGACATTCTGGCTGACTGTAACCGATTGAAAACACTATATTTTAATTGGAATAATTCCAAACTACTGGTCGCGGCTGTATCAGCCCGACAGTTCCCCGAGCATGATCTCGCTTGCACGCTGGCCGATCATCATACTGGGAGCATTGAGGTTTCCGCTCACCACAAAGGGCATGACGGACGCATCCGCCACCCGCAAACCGCTGATGCCATGTACCTTGAGGCTGGCATCCACAACCGACGTGGCAGCATCCGGTCCCATGCGGCAGGTGCACGAGGGATGGTAGATCGAATAGCATCGCTGACGGATGTCCTGTTCTATTTCCCGCTTCGTGGATACGTCAGGACCAGGGATGTACTCGCGCTCGATGATCTCGCTCAGTGCAGGCGCCCCGGCGAACCGGCGCAGCAGCGCAACTCCCTCGACAAGCTCATCGGCGTCGGCCTGCTCTGACAGGAAGTTGAACTGAATGGCCGGTGCGGTGTTCGCATCAGGCCCTGCCAGTTTCAGCCACCCGCGCGACTTTGGCCGCATGTTGCACACGCTCATGCTGAAGGCGGCGTACTTGTCGGGCTGGCCCATGCGACCCGGTCCGCCCGGCACCGCATCGCGGCTCAGCGGCGAGAAGTACAATTGCAGGTTGGCGGCCTCGCGATGATTGGCCGAGCGCAAGAACCCGCCTGCATGGGTCGTGCCGGTGGACAGTACACCGGTGCCCGTCAGCATGTAGCGCATGCCGGCCAGCAGCTTGCGCGGCCAGTTGTTCAGTTGCTGGTTGAGCGTGGGCACCCGCGAACGGTACTTGATGTCGTAGGCGACATGGTCCTGCAGGTACTGGCCTACGGCAGGCAGGTCATGCATAGGCGTGACGCCTGCCTGTTTCAGGTCACCTGCCGGCCCGATGCCGGATACCATCAGCAGGTGCGGCGAGTGGATGGCGCCGGATGCAAGGATGACCTCCCTGCCCGCAGTGGCCGTATGCGTCTTGCCGTCGTGCACATAAGTCACACCCGTGACCTTGCGCCCTTCCATGTTGAGCCGCTGTACATGGGCACCGGTCAACAGGCGCAGGTTGGCGCGCCCGCGCGCAGGCTCCAGCCACGCCCGCGCAGACGACATTCTCTTGCCGCGCCCGCAGATCGAATGGTGATAGTACCCGACACCTTCTATGGAGCGGCCATTGAAGTCGTCATTGACCGGATACTGCAACTGGCGTCCGGCCTCTATGAAGTTCTTGCAGATGGGATGTGACCAGGCCGACCGGCTGGTAACTTCCAGCGGTCCGTCAACACCATGCCACTCGGCATCACGCACACAATGGCTTTCAATCCGCTTGTAGCTTTCCAGCACGTCCGCCCAACCCCAGCCCGGATTGCCCAGTGCTTCCCATTCGGTGAAGTCAGCGGGCGTGCCGCGCATGTAAACCATGGCGTTTATCGAGCCTGAACCGCCCACGGTCTTGCCGCGCGGAATGTACTGCCGGCGCCCGGCCAGGTTGGGGTCCGGTTCACTGGACAGCATCCAGTTGATGGCATTGTTGAAGATCGAATGGCCATAGCCAAGCGGCATGGTCACCCAGAAGCTCCGGGTCTTGTCGGCACCCGCCTCCAGCAGCAGCACGCTGTAGCGGCCGCCCTCGCTCAGATTTGCGGCCAGTACGCAGCCGGCCGAGCCGGCCCCCACGATAATGAAATCAATTTGTCCGGCCATCGCCGTTGCCACCCGCCACGCGTGAATCGGGCTGCAGCATATTGCTGTCTTGGCGCGCGGCAATAAAAAAGCGCACTGGCCTCCTGACAGGGAAGAACCAGTGCGCCAGGTTTGTCGATCTGGAGGAACGACAACTGCAAGGAGTGTTATTCGGCTGCAACCTTGAGCTGCTTTTCAGCCGGCATCATGTACCAGGACTGCGCGGCGGCAACACCAGAACCAAGGTCGATTCTGGCACCCGCGTCACGCAGCGACATTTCAGCCGAAGCGACTGCGGCAAGGCACATCACTTCGTTGAGATCACCGAGGTGGCCGATGCGGAACACCTTGCCCATTACCTTGGACAGGCCGGAACCGAAGCTGGTGCGGTACTTGCTGTAACCGATGCTGATCACGTCGCGGGCGTCGATGCTCTCCGGCACCACGATCGCCGACACGGTGTCGGAATGCCACTGAGGCGAAGCTGCACACAGCTTGCAGCCGTCCCAGGCACCAATCGCGCGGCGAACGCCTTCAGCCAGACGGTGATGACGGGTGAAGATGTTCTCCAGGCCCTCTTCCTCGATCAGCTCGAGAGCAGCCTTGAGGCCGTGGAACAACTGGGTTGGCGGCGTGTAAGGGAAGTAGCCATCATCGTTGAACTTCAGCATGTCTTCAAACGAGAAGTAGCAACGGGGCATCCTGGCCGACTTGGCGGCGTCCAGTGCCTTCTGGCTGACGCCCAGGAACGACAGGCCTGCAGGCAGCATGAAGCCCTTCTGCGATCCTGCGACAGCCAGGTCGACGCCCCATTCGTCGAGGCGGAAATCAATCGATCCGATCGAGCTGACACCATCAACGTACAACATGGCGGGGTGACCGGCTGCATCCAGTGCGGCGCGAACGCCGGCAACATCCGAGGTCACGCCGGTGGCGGTTTCGTTCTGGGTGACGAACACACCCTTGATCTTGTGCTCCTTGTCGGCGGCAAGCACACGGGCATATTCCTCTACAGGAACACCCTTGCCCCATTCAACCTCGCACACGTGAACATCAAGGCCCAGGCGCTCTGCCATGTCCACCCACAGGTGGCTGAACTGCCCGAAACGCGACATCAGAACCTTGTCGCCGGTGTTGAGGGTGTTGCTGATGGCACTTTCCCAGGCGCCCGTGCCAGAGCCCGGGAACATGAAGACGCGTCCGTTCGTGGTCTTGAACACGCTCTTCAGGCCGGCAAAGAGCGGCTTGGTGAGGTCGCCAAAGTCCGGCGCGCGCATATCCTGCATGGGCACGTTCATGGCCTGGCGAACGCGCTCTGGCACGTTGGTGGGACCCGGGATAAAGAGATGACTATGACCGTTTTTCACTTTGTTTCCTCCAGAATCGGAAGAGCGTCATTGATGCGCTGCTTCCACGGGCTGGAGATCTAGACCATCAGGTGGCAGCACGCGAGTTAAACAGGGTGACTGTGCAATATGTGTTATTTACAAAATCCAGAATTGTAATATTGTAAACACGCGCATTACAGACCGGAATGCATCATGAAACCAGGCAAGACATTTCTCGGCCCCCGATTGCGGCAATTGCGAAATCAGCGCGGCCTGACCCAGGCTGACATGGCGCGCGCACTTGGCCTGTCCACCTCGTACGTCAACCTGCTGGAGAACAACCAGCGCAGTGTTTCCGTCCAGGTGCTGATGCGCATTTCGGAAGTTTATGGCGTAGACTGGCGCGATCTTGTGACCGACGACAGCGCCAACAAGCTGGCCGACCTGCGCAACGTGCTGCAGGATCCGGTATTCGGCAAGGCCCGTCCGGACCTGCAGGAAATGCGGGCTGCGCTCGATCACAGCCCTACCCTCGTGCAGAGCATCGTGGACCTGTACGACAGTTACCGGTTATTGACCGAACGGGTGATGACGCAACGGGAAGCGGCCAACAACGGGGACGACAGCCCGCTGATTGCCGCTACGCCCGAAGCCATTGTCCATGACCTGTTCCGCCGCAACCGCAATCACTTTGCAGCCATCGAACGGGCAGCCGAAAACTTCTTCGATGATGAAACCGTCGAGCCGGATGAGGTTTACACCTACCTCAAGGAACGGCTGAAATCGAATCTTGGCGTCAAGGTGCACACCGTTTCCGTCGACAAGCTGCCCGGCACCTTGCGCTCCTACGACCAGAACGGGCGCAAGCTGCTGTTGTCCGAGACGCTCGACTACCCCAACAGGCTGTTTCAGCTGACCCACATGATCGGTCTGCTTGAGTACGCCGAAACCATCGACGCCATTATTGCGTCCAACGGTATTGACGGACAACGCGAGCAGGCCCGCTGCCGCGTCGAACTGGCCAACTACTTTGCCGCTGCCGTCCTGATGCCCTACGACGCCTTCATCGCCGAGGCACAAAGCTCACGCTATGACCTTGATCATCTCGCTGCCCGGTTCGGGGTCTCATTCGAGCAGGCCTGCCACCGTGTCACCACGCTTCAGCGCGAAGGCAACACCGGCGTGCCCTTCTTCTTCCTGCGAATTGACAAGGCCGGCAACGTGACCAAGCGGTTCAACGCCACGAGCATTCACCTTGCAGAATATGGTGGTGCCTGCCCGCGCTGGGACATTCACATCAGCTTCCGCATGCCGGGGCGCATCTTGCCGCAGTTCGTGGAAATGCCCGATGGCACCCGCTACTTCACCATCAACCGCACGGTGGATCGGCCCACCCACGGACACCAGAGCCAGGATCACAGGCTGGCGGTCACGCTGGGTTGTTCAATCGAGCACGCGGGCCAGTTGGTCTATGCGGGCCAGTACCAGCTTGCCGACCCGGCGCTGTTCACGCCAATCGGAATCAACTGCCGCCTATGTCCGCGTCACGCCTGTTCCCAGCGCGCCCACCAGCCAATCCACCTCGACCTGCCGATTGATGAAAACCGGCGGGGCCAGACAAGATTCGAAAGCTGAGAGTCAGGTGCTGCCCAACATCAGCCCGAAGGCCGGGCGTCAGAAATTGCTGGACCTTGTTGTTGGCACCTTGAACTGTGGCGTCACTGCTGCCCGCAAGGTCTCGCCCTTCCACGGCACCAGTCCATAGGTTTCGCACCATTTGGCGTTGTAGGTGGTCTTGTCGCCTTCAACCTTGAAATCGAAGGTCAGGCAGGAACCGGACTTCTTGACCTTGCCGCCGGTGTAGACACCGGGCACCTGCAGCACGATGCGGCAATCCTTGCCCAGAAAGGCGTTGGTTGATTCCTTCTTGCCGCGAAAGCTGCCGGCGATCTTGTACTTGCCGGGATGTGCCCAGTCGACCCCGCACGTCGAAGCATGGGCTTCGCCGCCGCCAACCGTAACAAAAGCTGCAGCGCAGGCTATGCAGGCCAATGACCCCACCATGCCCTTGCGATTCAATGCCATGTCCGTCCTCCGTCCTTGTATCCGCTCGGAAACCCCCGGACTTTGCCCAGTTGGTCAAACGGCCCGGGCGCAGGTCACAATAATGATCCACCATGAAAGTTCAACCCGTTGAACATGACAAGTGCGTGGCAGGGGTCGCATTAACGGCACAATTGTGCGATCACTGAAAGCAGCACATAATGAAACGAGCGAACATCCATACCGGTAATCCAGAATGGTTGATATTCCAGTGACATCCTTGCCGACGAAGACAGCAGAGCATGATGCCATCCCGGCAGGATGCTCCGTATGTGGCGCCCGGCTTTTCGGTATCTGCAGGGCCCTCAAGTCTTCCGAACTGCTGCGACTTTCTGCCACTACCCGGCGCCGCCGGATAGCAGCGGGCGAAACCATCGCATTCGAAGCAGACGAGGTCGTCGAGTATGCCAACATCGTTGAAGGCGCGGTAAAACTGAGCAAGCTGCTGGCCGACGGCCGCCAGCAAATCGTCGGCTTGCAATTCGCACCCGAGTTCATCGGCAAGCCGTTTGGCAAGATCAGCTCTGTCAGCATCGAGGCCGCGACCAATGTCGAAATCTGCGTGTTTCCCAAAGCCGACTTCGAACGCATGCTGAAGGTGGAACCGGACTTCGAGCATCGCCTTCTGGAACAGACACTGCTCCAGCTGGACGAGGCTCGCAACTGGATGATGACCCTGGGCCGCAAGACTGCCATTGAAAAGGTCGCCAGCTTCCTGGTGCTTCTTACCCACCACCTGGGCCAGCACCACGATACGTCGAACAGGCAGTTTCACCTGGAACTGCCGCTGACCCGAAGCGAGATCGCGGACTTTGTCGGCCTGACCATCGAAACCGTGAGCCGCCAGTTCACGGCGTTGCAGAAGGATGGCCTGATCCGTGTGCAACACAACACCCAGATCACAATTCTCGACCACAACCGGCTGGAGGCACGTGCCGACGGCAAGTCCTGACCGGCACGTATCCCTCGCGCGCATATTGACATGACAAACCAGTCCGGACGCGCATTTCCCGGTTCTGCCGGCGGCAGCCTCGCCGAAAAATACCTGACTGCCAGCCAGCTTGCATCGCTGCTGCATGTGAAGGAACGCAAGGTCTACGAGCTGGCGGCGTCGGGCGACCTGCCGGCCACCCGCGCGCTGGGCAAGTGGCTGTTCGAGCGCGAAGCGGTGTTTCACTGGCTGCAACAGCATGGCCCATCGCCCGCCCACTCAGGGCACCTGTCCGCCCCGCCACTGATGGCGCTGGGCAGTCATGACCCGCTGCTCGACTGGGCCTTGCGCGAAAGCGGATGCGGCCTTGGCACCTTGTTTGACGGCAGTCAGGACGGGCTTGACCGCCTCGCCCGTCATGAAGGCGTTCTTGCCGGTGTTCACATCATCGACGCGCTCACCGGCCGCTGGAACGTACCTGCGATAGCGGCCGCGTTTCCGCATGAGCCGGTCGTGTTGGCCGAATGGGCATGGCGTGAACGCGGCATCATGGTGGCTACCGGCAATCCGCAGGACGTTCGCTCGATCGCAGATCTGAACGGCCTGCGTTTTGCTCCCCGCCAGGACGGCTCAGGCAGCCAGGTGCTGCTGGCGCAGCAGTTGTCTGAAACAGGCATGGGGGCGGACGCGATGACCATGACCGTGCCTGCCCGTACCGAGGTGGACGCTGCCCTTGCCGTTGTCGAAGGCCAGGCCGATGCTGCCTTTGGCCTGCAGGCCATAGCAGCGCAGTTCAGGCTCGAGTTCATTCCCGTTATCCGGGAGCGGTTCGACCTGCTGGTGTGGCGGCGCGAATGGTTCGAACCACCCGTTCAGCAGTTGCTGAAATTCACCCGGTCGCCGCGCTTCCGGGAGCGGGCAGAGCAACTGTCCGGCTACGATATCTCGGGCCTGGGAAACATACACTTCAACGCACGGTAGTTGCTGGGCGACCGCGAGATCCGTCAGTGCAACAGGAGACCCTGAACATCATTGAAAAATATGGTGAGCCCGCAGGGATTCGAACCCTGGACCTACTGATTAAAAGTCAGTTGCTCTACCAACTGAGCTACAGGCTCCCACAACCGCCGTCAGGACGACGCGGCAATCAACGCTCCCGCAAGGCGTGTTGGAGTTGGTCCCTAAACGGTTTCAGAAGATAACTCAAGGGGCTGCGTCCATCGGTTTGCATGTGGGCTTCGGCGGGCATGCCCGGCTTCAACTCAAGCCCGTTCAGCTTGGGCTCTTCACCCTTTTTCATGATCAGCCGGATCGAGTAGAACGGCGGCTGGCTTGGCTCCGGCTGCTTCAGGTCCGCGCTGACGAAACTGACCTCGCCACTGATTTGCGGGGTCGTGGAATGAGACGCATTGGGAAACCGCATGATCGCCTGTTGCCCGACACGTACCTGGTCAATGTCTTGTGGCCGGACCTGTGCCTCCACGATCAGCGGGTCTTCCTCCGGCACGATGACCATGACCGGGTCGCCCGCCCCAATGACGCCACCGATTGTGTGAACGCCGAGCTGGTGCACGAAGCCGTTGCGCGGTGAACGAATCTCGACCCGGTTGAGCTTGGCTGCAACGGCAATCCGGCGCTCGTCAAACTCGGCCACCTTGGCATCGGCTTCGCGCAGTTCGCTGAGGGTGGTGGTCAGTGCATCGTCCTTCAATTGCAGGATCTGCACCTTGACCTCGCCGATCTGCCCTCGCGCGCGGGCAATCTGCGCTTCATGCTGGCCGGTCTCGCCTTCAAGCCTCGCCTGCTCGCGCTCAAGTGCCAGCACCCGGGTCACCTGCACCAGGCCCTGCTCCAGCAGCGAACGCATGCCGGTCAGTTCCTTCAGGATGAGCCGCTTCTGCTCTTCCTTGGCGCGCAACTGCGCTTCAACGCCGGCAATCTCCTTTTCCAGCTGCTGAACGCGTTCGTCCAGCTGCTGGGTGCGTCCGTCAAGCGATGCACGCTGCGAGACGAACAGGCGGGTCTGGCCCTCGATCAGTTCGGCAATCACCGGCTCGCCCGTGCGATCAATCAGTTCCTTCTGGAAGATAATGCTGTCGCGGCCATCACGCTGTGCCTTGAGACGGGCTGACTTGGCCAGCCACTCGGAACGGATCGCGTTGATGATGTTCAGCTCTGCACGCGCGTCGGTATCATCCAGCCTGAGCAGCAGGTCTCCCGCCTTCACCTCGTCGCCATCCTTGACCAGGATTTCAGACACGATGCCGCCGTCGCGATGCTGGATGCGCTTGGTGCTGCCATCCACGACCAGGCTGCCGCTGGCAATGACCGCGCCGTTGATTTCAGACAGGGCCGCCCAGCCCGCAACGCTGCCCAATACGAGAAACAGGCCGGCAAAACCCGCCACCTGGTAGCTGCGCAGTCCCGATTTGGTCTGTGGAGTACTCATGCGTCCTTGTCCCGGTTGGGTACCACTGACAGGTTTGCCGACGTGCCGATGAGGGCGCCCGGCTGGGCAGCCCCAGCAGCCTTGCGGCGGGCAGCCGAGACAGCGGCAGCGTCTGCGTCATTCGCTGCGGCTGACCTGCCCTGTCCTCTTCCCTGCAGCACTTGCGCCAGCACTTCGTCCTTGGGACCGAAGGCCACCTGCTGGCCTTCCTTCAGCATCAGCAGCGTATCGATGGCCGCCAGCGCGCTGGGCCGATGCGCCACGATGATCACCGTGCCACCGCGGCTGCGGGCATTGCTGACAGCTTGCACAAGCGCGGCCTCGCCCTCGGCATCGAGGTTGGCATTCGGTTCATCAAGGATCATGATTGCCGGGTCGCCATACATGGCGCGCGCCAGCCCGACGCGCTGCAACTGCCCCGCCGACAGCCGGTGCCCACCCGTACCGACCACCGTGTTGTAGCCGCCCGGCAACCTCACGATCATGTCATGGACCGCTGCCTGGCGGGCTGCACTGACAATGGTTTCCGGGTTTGCATCTGGCGTGAAACGGGAAATGTTCTCGGCAATCGTTCCGTCGAACAACTCGACGTCCTGGGGCAGATAGCCGATATGGCGGCCCAGCACGTCCGGGTCCCACTGCCGGATGTCGGCTCCGTCGAGTTGCACCTTGCCACGAATTTTCGGCCACACCCCGACCAGCGCGCGCGCCAGCGTGGACTTGCCGGCACCGGTCGGGCCGATGATGCCAAGCCCGGCACCGCGCGGCACGTCGAACGAGATGTTGTAGACCAGCGGCTTGTCGCCTTCAGGGGCGAATGCAGACAGCCCTTCAACGGTCAGCCGGCCGGTCGGCTCCGGCAGCGGCATCGGATCGCCCTTCTCCGGGGTGCGCTGCATCAGCATCGACAGCCGGCGCCAGGCCGTGCGGAAATTGATGAAGGGCTGCCAGTGCCCGACCGCCTGCTCTACCGGTGCCAGCGCACGCGACATGATGATCGAAGCCGCGATCATCGCGCCCGGCGAAATCTCCTGCAGGATCGCAAGGTAGGCACCAAGCGCCAGGATGCCGGACTGGAACATCAGCCGAAGCGTGCGCGAGCCGGCAGAGGCAAACCCGCCACGGTCCGTTGCCAGTGTCTGTGCTTCCAGTGCTTCTTGCTGTTGCACCATCCAGCGGTCGCGCAAGGTAGACGACATGCCCAGTACGCTGGCCACCTCGGCATTGCGCAACGCCTGGTCCGACATGGCTTGCGCCTTGGTCGTCGCGGTCTGCGCCTCGCTGGTAGGTTCGCGGATCAACCAGTTGTTGAGCACTGCCACCACGGCGAGCAGCACCACGGCGCAGGCCGATGCAATGCCAAGCACAGGATGCAACATGTAGATGACGCCGAGATAGATCGGTGCCCACGGCATGTCGAAGAAGGCAAACGGCCCCGGTCCCGACAGGAACTGGCGCAACGTCAGCACGTCGTTGACGGGCTGCATGCGGACTTTCGGATCACCCTGCAGGGCATGCCAGTTGACGATGTCGAAGGCGCGGGCGCGCAGGTTTTCATCGAGCGTGCGGCCCACGCGCATCATCAGCCGGGCCCGAATGAACTCTAGGAAGCCATAGAGCGAATACAGCACCACGATCAGCATCACGAGTGCCAGCAGCGTTGGCACCGAACCGCTGGTCAGAACACGGTCGTAAATCTGCAGCATGAACAGCGGACCGGTCAGCATCAACAGGTTGATGACGAAACTGAATACGCCAGTTGAGACGAGTGCCGGACGCGCCTCGCCAAGCACTGCCCCGGGGCCTTGTGCCGCCTGTTTCTGATTCACGGTCTATCCAATCCAACTCACCGCCGCACGTGCGTGCGCAGCCGGAACCCAACCCCGGCAGCTAACACCAATCATGCTTAACAACAGGCAAACGACGACGCGTTTATGACAGTGCGAAGGAGGAATTGAAATTCGGCTGGCCTAGCCCATCGCCCAGACAACGATCAATCCTGCCACCGCTGCCAGTACGGCGAACAACCAGACTGACGACATGGCCTTGACCTGAGGCGGTATGTTGTCGGCAGGCTTGCTCACCTGCTCGCTGGTCTTCTGGACCGGCGAAGCTGCAACAGCATGGGGCGTAACGGGTGCAGCCTGGTTCGATACCGGTGCCATCGATGGCGCGGATCCACCGGCAGGCACGCTGCTGGCACCCTGCTTCGGAGTGGTTGGTGCCTTCTTCGCAGCCTTGGAGGTTGTCCTGGCTGCCGGCTTTGATGCGGCGGGATTGGTCGCTGAAGCCTTGGACGCGGCTTTCTTTGCAGCCTTCGCCGGCTTTGCAGCGGTCGTTGTGGCCTTCGATGCCGCAGTCTTGTTGGCTGCAGATGTTGTTCTATCAGATTTCACGGCCGACTTTGTCGACGGCCTGGATGCCGCAGCGGTCTTGCTGGCCGCAGCCTTGGCTGGCGTCTTGGCAGCAGCAGCCTTGGCCGCTGTCGTCCTTGATGCCGTTTCCTTCGCAGCAGTCTTGCTGGCAGCAGCGGTCTTGCTGGCCGCAGCGGTCTTCGCAGGCGGCTTCGAAGCTACTGACTTGGATGCAGTCTTTCCGGTTGCCGGTTTCTTGGCTGCTGCCTTCTTGCTGGCAGGTGCAGATTTCTTTTCGATTTCAACCTCCTTGGCGCGAGCGCTTACAATGCTGTTGAATTTCTTGAAGAAGTCCGCAGCCATTTTCTTTGCGGTTGAATCGATCAACCGCGAACCGATCTGGGCCAGCTTGCCGCCGACCTGTGCATCCACGTCGTAGGAAAGCTTGGTATTGCCGTCCGCCGTATCCGACAGTTGTACCGTTGCGCCACCCTTGGCAAAGCCGGCGATGCCACCCTTGCCCTCACCGCTGATCACATAACTGCGCGGTGGGTTGAGCTTTGACATCTTCACGTTGCCCACGAATGAGGCCTTTACCGGACCGACCCTGGCGGTGACCTTGGCTTCAAACTCGGTGGGGGACTTCTTCTTGATTTCCTCGCAGCCGGTGATGCACTGCTTGAGGACTTCAGGATCATTCAGCGCATCCCAAACAAGTTGCCGGGGTGCGGCGATGATTTCTTCGCCCTGCATCTTCATGATTTGTGGGGACTCCTGCCCTGTCTACTCTGGATGCCAACATGTCGCATGGTTGCACCCGCAACGTCAACTGCATGCATCCCGGCCACGTCTGTCGACGTGGTGTATTCAAGCGGAATCAGGTCTTTGCAGCGTTCTACTGCCTCAGGCTGGCTGTGCTCTCGAACGAAGGTCGCGGAACGAGATCAACTCGCGCTTGGCCTCGTCCCACAGCGTCAGCCGCACGCACTGGAAGCTCTCCAGCAGAGTGAACTTGCGCGTTTCGGACAGTTCGGGGAAATCCTCGACGACCTGGGGCAGCTTGTGGAACGGAATCCGGCTCGACAGGTGATGTACGTGGTGAATGCCGATGTTGCCGGTAAGCCACATCAGTGGCTTGGGCAGATCATAATAGGAACTGCCATGCAGCGCGGCGTCCTCGTGGTTCCAGTTGTCGGTGCGCTCCCAGTGGGTGTCCTCGAACTGGTGCTGCACGTAGAACAGCCAGACACCGATCGATGCACCCAGCGCCACTATCGGTAACTGGATCAGCAGGAAGGTCCACGGGCCGACCAGATACATCATTGCGCCATAGACAACGGCGATGCCGGCGTTGGTGCCCATGGTGCTGGCCCAGGGCAGTTCCCCGCGCCGCGCCGCCATGAGCGGCAGCCGGTGGCAGATCATGAACAGCCACGACGGGCCAAAACCGAACAGCACGACCGGGTGGCGGTACAGCCGGTAGCAGAAACGACCCCAGGCCGACAGCTTGTTGTACTCGTCCACGGTCAAGGTGGTGATGTCCCCTATGCCGCGACGGTCAAGGTTGCCTGACGATGAATGATGCAGGGCGTGGGTACGGCGCCAATAGTCGTACGGTGTCAGCGTCAGCACGCCAAGCGCGCGGCCCACCCAGTTGTTGACCGTGCTCGACGTGAACATCGAGGAATGACCGCAGTCATGCTGGATGATGAACAGCCGCACCAGCAACCCGGCTGCCAGCGGTGCCAGCAGCCATGACAGCAGTACCGAGTACTGCAGCAGCCACCACATGGCCGCCCAGACTGCCATGAAGGGCAGCAATGTCACGATGATCTCAAAAACGGCACGCTGGCCATCGGTTTGACGGTATGGCGCCAGTCGCGCCATCCAGTTGGATCTGTCAGATGTCAAGTTCACGCTCTTCGCTAGGGACATAGTGGGCAGAGATGCGAGCCGGATTGATGGCCGGCACGCGCCCGGACGGACCTTGTTGATACCATCCCCGGCGCGAATCCCCGAATGCTAATTTGCACTGGATTGCGGCAATTCCGCACGTTGAACATCACCCCTGCTCTCCGGCTTGCCACCGTTGCTTCGTGTCGTTACGGAACTGTTCAAAGCGCCCGTTTTCGATGGAATCGCGGATTTCCTGCATCAGGTGCTGGTAGTAGGCGGTGTTGGCCCAGGACAGCAGCATCATGCCGAGTATCTCGCCGGAGCGGATCAGGTGGTGCAGATAGGCGCGGGAATAGTTGTTCAGCGCCGGGTGGCCGATGGACGAATCAAGCGGGCGCAAGTCCTCGGCATGCTTGGCGTTGCGCAGGTTCAGCCGGCCGAAGCTGGTGAACGCCTGGCCGTGCCGGCCCGACCGCGTCGGCATCACGCAATCGAACATGTCCACCCCGCGCGCCACTGCCTGCAGCAGGTCATCCGGCGTGCCGACGCCCATCAGGTAGCGCGGCTTGTCTTGCGGCAGGTGCGGCGTGGTCACGTCAAGCGTTGACAGCATCAGCTCCTGCCCCTCGCCCACGGCCAGCCCGCCAATTGCATAGCCATGAAACCCGATCTCCTGCAGTCCGCTGGCGCTTTCTTCGCGAAGGGCCGCATCCGTGCCGCCCTGAACGATTCCGAAACAGCCCCGCCCCGGCTGCTCACCAAACGCCTCGCGCGACCGCTTTGCCCAACGCAACGAAAGCTGCATGGCGCGTTCGGCCTCGGCGCGCTCATGCGGAAACGCAATGCACTGGTCCAGTTGCATGTGGATGGTCGACCCGAGCAGGCGCTGGATTTCCATCGACCGCTCTGGCGTCAGGTGGTGCCGGGTTCCGTCGATGTGGGACTGGAAGGTGGCACCTTCCTCGGTGATCTTGCGTATCTGCGACAGCGACATCACCTGGAACCCGCCACTATCGGTCAGGATCGGCCCGTCCCAGCCGATAAACCTGTGCAGCCCGCCAAGCCGCGCCACCCGTTCGGCCCCCGGCCGAAGCATCAGGTGGTAGACATTGCCCAGGATGATATCTGCCCCGGCGTCCCTGACTTGTTCGAGGTATAGCGCCTTGACTGTGCCGACCGTGCCAACCGGCATGAAGGCCGGCGTACGGATGTCGCCGTGCAGGGTGTGCACCGTGCCGCGCCGCGCCTGTCCGTCGATGGAGTGAAGTGTAAATCCGAATGCGTCTGTCATCGTGCCGGCGGGAATAGCAGGCTTGAGTCGCCATAGGAATAGAAACGATAGCCCGACCTGATGGCGTGGGCATAGGCACGCTGCATCACGTCCAGTCCGCAAAATGCACTGACCAGCATGAACAACGTCGACTTCGGCAGGTGGAAGTTGGTCATCAGTACATCGACCGCGCGAAACCTGTAGCCGGGCGTGATGAAGATATCGGTCGCGCCAGACCAGCCATGCACCTCGCCCTTGTCGTCTACGGCACTTTCCAGCAGCCGCAGCGGCGTGGTGCCGACAGCCACGATCCGCCCGCCGGCAGCGCGTGCCGCATTGAGGCGCTGAGCGGCCGCACCGCTGACGACGCCCCACTCCGAATGCATCTTGTGGTCCGCCGTATCATCCGCTTTCACCGGCAGGAACGTACCCGCGCCAACGTGCAGGGTGACGAACTCGTGGGCGATACCGCGTTCTGCCAGCGCCTGCATCAGCTGCGGCGTGAAGTGCAGCGCCGCCGTGGGCGCCGCAACCGCGCCATCTTCATTGGCGAACAGCGTCTGGTAATCACTCAGGTCGCGCTCGTCCGCCGGGCGTTTCGAGGCAATGTAGGGCGGTAGCGGCATCACGCCGTGCTGGGCGATGGCCTGATCGAGGTAGGCCCCGTGCAAGTTGAACGCGAGACTGATCTCGCCACCCTCGCCCTTGGCTTCAACGGTGGCAGTCAGCACGTCCACGTAGCAGACATCGCCCTGCCCGCCGAAGCTGATGGTGTCGCCGACGGCAAGCTTGCGGCCCGGCTTTGCAAACGCCTTCCACCCCGCATCGCCGTCCCGTTGATGCAGCGTCACCTCAATGGCAGGCGTCGTGTCACCCCGGCCCACCCGGTGGCCGAACAGCCGCGCAGGGATGACGCGGGTATCGTTGAAAACCAGCACGTCACCGGCCTTCAGTTGTCTCGCAAGGTTCGACACCACGTCATCGGAAAATTCGTGCTCGCTGCCGGGCCGCACGATGAGTTGGCGTGCACTGTCGCGCGGGCTGGCAGGCCGCAGCGCAATCAGCTCCTGCGGCAGCTCGAAATCGAACAGGTCAACTTTCATGGTTACCGGCCAAGCGGCTCACCCGCCCTCAGAACACACCACCGGCCACACACCCACGCCTTCGACCTTCAAGGTGCCAGCCTGGGCAAACCTCTCGCCCTCGGCGGCCTGGAACAGCCGCAGTCGCGCCAGCACGCGGTTGACCTCCCTGTCGGTGAAGTCCACGCGCAGTTCACTGGCTGTCTGGAACGACTGACCAACGGTGATCTGGGTCTGGCCTTGCGCCTCCTCGGTCGACCAGCGCTGGCCGGCAGCAGTGATGTCGACGCGCACGATCGCTGCCACTTCCAGCGAGCCCATCAACAGGTTGACGGTCACGTCGTCGGTGTAACCGCACACCAGGTTCTGGGTGGCCGATGCCGGGCCTGCGCTGCCTGCCATGAACAGACAGGCCGCCAGCCCCGCACCAGCAAGTTTCGCCTCAGGACGCATCCGCCATGACCTGCATCTTGGTGATGCGGTCTGGGTTGGATACCGGCTCGCCGCGCTTGATCTTGTCGACGGCGTCCATGCCTTCAACGACTTCGCCCCACACGGTGTACTGGCCGTCGAGGAACGAACAGTCGGCAAAGCACAGGAAGAACTGCGAGTTGGCGCTGTTGGGGTTAGCCGAACGGGCCATGGAAGCCGTGCCGCGCTTGTGCGGAACGTCGGAAAACTCCGCCTTCAGGTTCGGCTTGCTGGAGCCGCCCGTGCCGGTGCCGGTCGGGTCGCCGCCCTGCGCCATGAATCCGTCGATCACGCGGTGGAACGGCGTGCCATCATAAAAGCCTTCGCGCACCAGTTCCTTGATGTGGGCGACGTGGCCAGGTGCAACGTCCGGGCGAAGCTGGATCACCACGCGGCCGTGCGGAATCTCCATGATCAGGGTGTTTTCAGGGTCAAGGTCTGCCACCAGTCTCTCCTTCTGGGTTTTCAAAATGCTGGGTATGTTAAGCTGCGAGTTACTGCACGCTCATCTTGATGATCTTGTCGGGGTTTGCAGGCGGCTCGCCCTTGTTGATCTGGTCGATGCATTCAATGCCGGACGACACCTTGCCCACCACAGTATAGTTGCCGTTGAGCGACGGATACTCGGTGAACATGATGAAGAACTGCGAATTGGCGCTGTCCGGGTTGGACGAGCGCGCCATGCCAACTGTTCCGCGTTCGAACGGGACGTTGCTGAACTCGGCCGGAATATCCGGCAATTCCGAACCGCCCATGCCGGTGCCGGTCGGGTCGCCGGTCTGCGCCATGAAGCCGTCGATGACGCGATGGAAGATGATGCCATCATAAAATCCGCTCGACGCAAGAGCGGTCATTTGCTGCGCGTGCTTCGGCGCAATGTCGGAGCGAAGGTCGATGACGACGGGTCCGCACTTCAGCTCCATGACGAGCTGGCCGGCGGCGGTGGCCGTGGTGGCGGTTGCGGCCAGCACGATGCCTGCCAGCATTGCTGCAAACTTGTTCAATTTCAGTATCTCCGGGCTTTCTGTGAGGGAACGAGGACTTTGGACTCAGGATTTCAACGCTTCTGTGACGGCGCGATTCACCGTATCAGGCACAAAAGGCGAAATATCGCCGCCCATCCGTGCGATCTGCTTGACCAGTGACGACGCAATCATGCGGGTTGCCGGGCTCGCCGCCAGGAAAACGGTTTCGATGTCGGGGGCAAGGCTCGCGTTCATCTGGCCCATCTGCACCTCGTAGTCAAAGTCGGAGGCATCGCGCAGCCCGCGCACCATCACCTGCGCGCCTGCTGTGCGCGCGGCATCGACCGCCAGCCCGTCGAACGTGGAAATGGAAATCTCGCAACCGGTTGCTGTCCGCACCGGCTCGACCACCTTGTCCAGCAAGACAAGCCGAACGTCAGTTGGCAGAAACGGCGCTTTGCCATGATGCACGCCCACGCCCAGCACAAGCCGGTCGAGAAAACGTGCCGCGCGCGCAATAACGTCCATGTGGCCATAGGTGACCGGATCAAAACTGCCGGGATAGAAGCCGCTTCTTGTCATGGCCAGAGCAATAAAAGTTTTTCCACTCAAAGACAATGACGATCCTGTCATCCGACTCTTCAGCCGGAGGGGGCCACGACCCCCGCGCCCCGGAAAGGGTTCCGGTTTAGCTTGTTCTTGAGGGATTTTTCCCTTTTTATCAATGTGTTTTACTGGCTTCTTGAAGTACAGACCTGCGCCCTGTTACTCGCTCAGAAGCAAAGCCTATGCGCGCCGCGCCAACGCCAGCCAGATGCCGCCAACGATCAGGCACACTCCACTGCCGATCTCCAGCGTGCGAACGCGGGTGTGGTTCAGCCACTTGCCGGCACCACCCGCCAGCACCGCATAGGCACCATCCAGCAGGGTGGCGACAACCATGAAAGTGGCCCCGAGCAGGATTGTCTGGGCGATGGCATTACCTGCCGGGTTGACGAACTGCGGGATGAACGCCCCGAAGAAGAACAGCGCCTTGGGGTTCGAAAGGATCACCACGAAGCCTTGCCAGAAGTATGATCCATGTGCGCGCGGCACGTCCTTGACCGCACCCATGGTGCCGTCGGAGCGCAGCAGCTTGATGCCCAGCCAGAACAGGTAGGCAGCACCTGCCAGCCTGATCCAGTCGAACACGTGCGACATGCTTTCCACGATCACCTGCAGGCCAGCCGCCAGCACAACCAACATGATGGCCAGTCCGGCCTGGGTTCCGGCCACATTCAGCATGCCGGCCCGCGCACCGTGGCGCAGGCTGTTGGCAATGATCACGGTCACCGTGGGTCCTGGCACAATGACGATCGCGGCACAGGCAAGCACGTAGGCCGCGTACAACTCAACCGGAATGGACAGTATCGTCACGGGGGCGTGCTCCTAGCGTTTCGACAGGGCGAGCCACAGGCCCGCACAAATCAGCACGATGCCGCTGGCCTGCTCGACCCGGCGCCCGCCATTGCCGAAGAACATCCGACGCGCGCCAGAGCCCATCAACGCAAGTCCCGCCCCGAAGGCGAGGCTCAACACTACAAAGGTCGCCGCCAGCAGTACCAGTTGAAAGGCCACGTTGCCTGCGGGGTTGATGAACGGTGGCAGGAACGCACCGAGAAACAGCAGCACCTTGGGGTTGGCCACGGCCACGGTCATGCCCTCGCTGAACCACGCCTTGCGCCCGGCCCGCGGGTTGCCGTCCGCATCTGCCGGGGCAAGCAGCCGCGTCGCCCCCATCCAGATCAGGTAGGCAGCCCCCGCCAGCCGGATCCAGTCGAACCAGTGCGCCATCACCTCGACGATCCACGCCATGCCGGCAATGACGATGACCAGCAACCCGGCGAAACCGACTGCTGTGCCGGCCACCGTCAGCAGCCCTGCCCGCACCCCGTGGGCTGCGCTGTTGGCCAACACCAGCGACATGGCCGGCCCCGGCGTCAGGAACAGCAGCGCCGTCGCGCCAAGATATGTGAGATAGATTTGAAGTGACATGACACCGGCAACCAAACCGCTGGAACTGTGCCAAGCCATCACCCGATTGCGCACCGTGTCAAGCGGGTGCTAGCACAAGTGCATGAGCGAGTTGCCACCGAAGATGACAAGCCGTCCCGCGGTGTTTTCCACTTGCGGCACAAGGCGCTACTGGCTGCGGCGAGACCTGGCCGGCAGCCGCCAGCGTTTCGTACTCTGGATCATGATGAACCCCAGCCGGGCAACCGGCGAAACAAACGACCCGACCACCACCATGACCACCGGCATCAGCGCCAGGCACGGCTATGACGTGCATGGTGTGGTCAACCTGAGCGCCGTGATTGAACCGGACTCAACCAGGCTGGACGCAGACGCGGCGGCCCCTGATGCCGCCAACGAAAAGGCAATTCATCGCGCGCTGTGCTGGATTGCCCGGCACAAGGGCGACATCGTTGTGGCCTGGGGTGCATCGCGCCACCTCAAGCCGCGTGAAGCCACATTGCTGCACCGCTTGCGCCGGCAGCCGTTGCTGTGCCTGGGCCACAACGCTGACGGTTCGCCACGGTTTCCGAAGTACATTCCCGCTAAGACCCTGCTTACGCCGTTCCAGCGTTAGCCCTCAGGCGAACCTTCCGGCGGGGAATCACTTCCTGCCGCAGGTTCCTCGCTTGCGTCACCGTCGTCATCACCGTTGCCATTCACGTCCTCGGAGATGCGGCTCACCGACACCACGTGCTCGTCGCTGGCGGTGCGGAATACCGTCACGCCTTGCGTCGAGCGCCCGGCAATCCGGATGTCGTTGACCGGGCAGCGGATCAGCTGCCCGCCATCGGTCACCAGCATGATCTGGTCGTTCTCTTCCACCGGGAAGGTGGCCACCAGTTCGCCGTTGCGGTCGTTCACGGTCATCGCGGTGATGCCCTTGCCGCCGCGCCCGGTCAGCCGGTACTCGTAGGCCGACGATCGCTTGCCGAAACCGTTTTCTGACAGCGTCAGGATGAACTGCTCGGCAGCACTCATCTCG
Source organism: uncultured Anderseniella sp. (assembly GCA_964390445.1). Lineage (GTDB taxonomy): Bacteria > Pseudomonadota > Alphaproteobacteria > Rhizobiales > Aestuariivirgaceae > Anderseniella. The sequence goes on along the minus strand of CAYMJJ010000005.1, from coordinate 1,830 downwards.
ATGTAACGCTCCTGATTGATGGCAACGTCGGCGCCGGCTGCATCCTCGTCAGCCTCGACCCCCTCGCCGTCTTCGCCGTCCATGGCGCGGCGCATCTTGATGTAGGCAGCGCGCTCGTCGGAACCCGCCACGAAACCTTGCAGGATGGTCATCGAAATGACCGTGTCGCCCTCGGCCAGCGAAATGCCGCGCACGCCCACCGAGTTGCGTCCGGCAAACACCCGCACATCCGTCACCTTGAAGCGGATCGCCTGGCCCCTTGCCGTAGTCAGCAACACGTCATCCGTGTTTGTGCAGGTCTCCACCCCGACGATGCTGTCGCCCTCGTCGAGCTTCATGGCAATCTTGCCGTTCTGGCGCACCTCGACAAAGTCCGACAGCTTGTTGCGCCGAACAGTGCCGCGCGTGGTGGCGAACATCACGTCCAGGTCGGCCCAGGTGTTTTCATCCTCGGGCAGCGGCATGATGGTGGTAATCCGCTCGCCTTCTTCCAGCGGCAGCAGGTTCACCAGCGCCTTGCCGCGCGCCTGGGGGGCTGCCAGCGGCAGCCGCCAGACCTTCATCTTGTAGGCCATGCCGCGCGACGAGAAGAACAGCACCGGCGTGTGGGTATCAGCCACGAACAGCCGGGTAACGAAATCCTCGTCCTTGGTCTGCATGCCGGACCGGCCCTTGCCGCCTCGGCGTTGCGCGCGATAGGTGGCAAGCGGCACCCGCTTGATGTAACCGGTGTGCGACACGGTCACCACCATGTCTTCCTGCGCGATCAGGTCCTCGTCATCGACATCGCCTAGGTAGTCGGCAATCTCGGTGCGGCGCGGCGTGGCGAACTCTTCCTTCACGGCGGTCAGCTCGTCGCGGATGATCTGCTGCACCCGCTCGCGCGAGGCGAGAATGTCGAGGTAATCCTTGATCTCGGAGCCGAGCTTTTCCAGCTCCTCGCCAATTTCGTCGCGGCCAAGCGCCGTCAGCCGCTGCAGCCGCAGGTCAAGAATGGCGCGCGCCTGCTCTTCCGACAGCCGGTAGCTGCCGTCCTCCTTGAGCTGGTGGCGCGGGTCGGCAATCAGTCGGATCAGCGGTGCCATGTCCCTGGCCGGCCAGTCGCGGCCCATCAACTGGGCGCGCGCGGTTGCCGGGTCCGGTGCCTTGCGAATGAGCGCAATCACCTCGTCGATATTGGCCACCGCAATCGCCAGGCCGACCAGCACATGGGCGCGGTCACGGGCCTTGCCCAGCAGGAACTTGGTGCGCCGGGTCACCACCTCTTCGCGGAATGCGACGAACGCTTCCAGCATGTCCTTCAGCGTCATCATTTCCGGCCGGCCGCCGGTCAGCGCCACCGAGTTCACGCCAAACGAAGTCTGCAACTGCGAGAACTTGTAGATCTGGTTGAGCACCACGTCGGCCACTGCATCGCGCTTGATCTCGATGACCACGCGCATGCCGTGCCGGTCGGACTCGTCTCGGATGTCGGAAATGCCCTCGATGCGCTTGTCGCGCACCAGTTCGGCAATCTTCTCGATCATCGACGACTTGTTCACCTGGTAGGGGATTTCGTGAACGATCAGTGCTTCGCGGTCCTTGCGGACTTCCTCGACCGTCACCCGGCCCCGCATGACCACCGAACCGCGACCGGTTTCCTGGGCCAGCCGGATGCCGGCCCGGCCAAGAATGATGCCGCCGGTCGGGAAGTCCGGACCCGGCACGATCTGGTTCAGTTCATCGAAACCGATGGCCGGATTGTCCATGACGGCGATGGTTGCATCCACCACTTCGCCGAGGTTGTGCGGCGGAATGTTGGTCGCCATGCCCACGGCGATGCCGCCGGCG